>JACJYK010000001.1:3482500-3782500 GCA_020636135.1 Lewinellaceae bacterium | reverse complement strand
GAGTGTAATAAGAATCCATCCCGGCAGCCAGCCACTTTTGGCTCTTTTCATTATTGAATGGAAAGGATAGGAATAACGATTCACTGTATCAGGATGATTTAACTGCTACCAGAAATTGATTAGGCACAATGACAAGTTGGTAAGATCCGGTTTCCGGGCACATTCCATGCTGTACCTGGGTATAGTTTTGGGCTAAATTGGGTCCTCTATAACCCACTCGCCTGAATGGCTTCGATCAGCTTTTGTCTGTTGCCTTCTGACATAGGTACCAGCGGCAGGCGGACCTGTCGTGATCCGAACCCCAGATGTTGCATGGCGGCTTTGATTCCCACCGGATTGCCCTCCACATAAAGCCACGGATGAACGTCCTGCATCTGTTTGTGCAATACATCTGCTTCAGCAAATTTCCCCTGTAGCCCGAGCCGGATCATATCGGAAAAGGTACGTGGGTAAGCATTGGCTATCACCGAAATGGCGCCTTTTACGCCGTGAACCATATGGGAAAGGACAGAAGGATCATCCCCTGAAAGGATGGTAAAGTTTTCCGGGGCATGCTTCGTTAATTTCTGGATCTGGTCCAGATTACCGGAAGCTTCTTTCACCGCAACGATGTTTTCATGGGCTTTAGCCAGTCGGAACATGGTCTCCGGGGCGATGTTCATGCCGGTTCGTCCGGGGACATTATAAAGAATGATGGGGACCGGACTCTCCTTTGCCAGGGCCGCGTAGTGTTGAAACAGGCCTTCCTGCGAAGGTTTGGTATAAGCCGGGCTACTGGAAAGGATCCCGTCGATGCCGGTAAAATCAAAATCACGGACATATTGCACCAACTTAGCCGTCCAGTTGCTTCCAAAAAGCCCGACAACCACCGGTACTCTTCCTTTGACTTCACCGATGGTAAACCGCACGATCTGTTTGCACTCCTGCGTGGTCAATGTCACAGCCTCTCCGGTCGTGCCCAGTGAAACGATGTACTCTACACCTCCTGATAGAACGTGGTCGATAACCCGGGCCAGTTGCTCCCAGTCGATGGTGCCATCCAGATGCAATGGGGTGACGAGGGCAACTCCGGTGCCCCAGAATGTCGGTTGACTAGTCATTCCGGTATTGTATGTTTTTTAACAATCGTTTTACATTGGCAATGAAGCCGTCCAGGGTATGTTCATTGGGTGCGTGGACCATGACATCGTAAATTTCAATGCCCGGGTAGTGTGGCCCTACCTTGAAGGATGCCATCGCTTGTTT
Organism: Lewinellaceae bacterium; assembly: GCA_020636135.1. NCBI lineage: Bacteria > Pseudomonadati > Bacteroidota > Saprospiria > Saprospirales > Lewinellaceae > Lewinellaceae bacterium. The sequence continues at coordinate 3,781,255 of JACJYK010000001.1, read as the reverse complement.
GGCTATGTAGTGCAGGGGCAATAAGTCCGGCCTGCCCAGGTTCAGTAAGATGTCACAGCGGATGCGGGTAAATTGATTGATATCGGGATGTTTTGGGACATACAGCCAATTCACATGCTTTTTGTAAAAGTGCTTAAAAGGGTAGGTGGAGGCGATGGAATAGTTGTCGATGTAACCCAGTACGAGAACCTGGTTGTTGGACTGCCGCAATTGCTGAACCAGCTGATCCAGTACCTGCCGGTCTTCCGGATAGGTGCCGTCAAAGAGAATTCCGATACTGGTAACCCGCATGTTCGGATCCATGTATGCGGTGTCTTCGGGACGTCTGTGGACATTTTGCAGGATCTTCAGGAAGATCTTTTCCCGCAGGTGCTGGACCCATTGCATCATATCAGGACTCTTCTTGAACCGTAGGCTCAATTTCCGCTTCAGGAGGTCGTACGGCAAAATGGCCCATATTGGCATATTTATCGATTCGGGCTGTGATCCGCGCTTCCGGAGTCATTTCGCTTAAGGCCGTCAGTTCTTTTTTGATGTGTTTTTTCAGGGCCTTCGCCATGGTCTCGGGATCCGTGTGGGCACCGCCCAGCGGTTCTTTAACGATGTCATCGATCAGGCCGAATTCCAGCATGTGATCGGCCGTGAGTTTGAGCGCTTCGGCTGCTTGTTCCTTATAATCCCAGGTCCGCCAGAGGATGGTTGAACAGTTTTCCGGCGAAATGACGGAATACCAGGAGTTCTCCAGCATGAACACCCGGTCTCCAACACCGATACCCAATGCTCCTCCGGATGCGCCCTCACCGATGATGTAGCAAATCACCGGGACCCGCAGTTTCACCATCTCAAAAAGATTGCGCGCGATCGCTTCAGCCTGGCCGCGCTCTTCAGCTTCGATGCCGGGATAAGCTCCGGGGGTGTCAATAAAACAAACGATCGGGAAGCCGAATTTTTCAGCCATTTTCATCAGCCGGAGCGCTTTGCGGTACCCTTCCGGATTGGCCATGCCGAAATTGCGATACTGGCGCATCTTGGTATTGATGCCCTTCTGATGGCCAATGATCATTAACGTGTCACCATTGATCTTGGCCAAACCGCCAACTATAGCTTTGTCGTCGCCAATGTTGCGGTCACCGTGGAGCTCAATGAATTTTTTGCAGATCTGGCTGATGTAATAGAGGGTATAGGGCCGTTCCGGATGCCTGGATAATTGCACCCGCTGCCAACCGGTCAGATTGGTGTAGATTTCCTTTTTCTTTGCCTTGATCTTGTTCTCTATCTCCTGGATGGTTGCAGAAACATCCACATCACCTTGCTCTGCGACCTGCTTGATCTTGTCAAGTTGTTCGTAGAGGCTTTCCAGGGGCTTTTCAAAATCTAGAAATACCATTCTCCAAATTGGTTGTCCGGGTAAAGGTAAGAATTTGCAGTGGCGTCAAGTTCAAATTTGAGTCATTTTTGAATTTCTTTGCGTACTGATTCTTCTGGAACAGTTACCAAATGGGCATTTCCCTGCGCTTTTCGAAATTGGTTGAATTGTACATTCAGGTCTGTGTAAATCATTTTATTGCCGTATTATCAATATATCAACCTGAAGTTCAGGTCCTGGATTCAAAATTCCTGACACGTTGAGTATCTGGCTTCGTACATTTTTTGGAATTTCGTAGGATTCCAGGGTGGAAGCAAAAACTGAATGAAGTACTTGGGTGAACAGCATAGGATCATTTGATTACGCTCGAAAAGTAACAAGTCCTATTGGAAGAATTGCCGGGTGTGCTTTATGAACACATATCCTGTTTTTCATATACTTCTGATAACCAGCCTGACCTTCATACGCACCAATCTTGCCACGCTTGCAAATTACCGCATGCAGGGCTAGCTGATCGTATGGTTGCAATTCATTTTACAGCCGGCAAAAGAAAATGCTTGTAACAGCTATGATTGCACAAAGATTGAAATGGCTTTCTGGTTGGCATAAAATCCCGGGCATCAGTTGAGCCATTTTGCCACCGTTCCTTTTCATAGAATGAGGAATTCTTAACCCATTGTCTCTAATTGTTACAATAAATTGGATACATTTATCTGACGAAGTCAGGCTAACCTGAATACACCGACTTGTCGGGTAAATTGGAAAGCCGATTACATCGTCTTTTTTCCATTGAATAATCAAAAAAAGTAAAAATGAAACTCGTTCGAAATACTTCAGCCCTGCGGGTGACGCTGCTGTTGGCCTTCACGTTAACCGTAGGTTTTGTCTTTGCACAATTTCAGCGTAACCCCATCATTTCCCCGGAAATCGGTCAGGACAACAAAGTCACTTTCCGCATCCTGGCACCCAAAGCGGATGAAGTCCGCCTCACCGGCAACTGGATGCCTTTTATGCAATCCGAGCCGATGATGAAGGGTGATACCGGATTGTGGACCGTAACCGTTGGTCCGCTGGCCCCGGAGCTTTACGGTTATAGCTTCCTGGTGGATGGTGTCAATACTCTCGATCCTTCCAACAAGAACATCTGGCGGGATGGAGCCTTCCGGGTGGAATCCATCCTTTTTGTTCGGGGCGCCGGTGCGGAGCTTTATGAACCGAAGACCGGGCCAAAAGGTACTCTGAGTAAGGTGTGGTATGCTTCACCAACCCTGGACCTGACCCGTCGTATGTATGTATATACACCACCGGGATATGAAGATTCAAAAGAGAGCTACCCCGTATTGTACCTGCTCCATGGTGGTGGTGGGGATGAAGATGCCTGGACCTCGCTGGGTGCAGCTCCGACCATTATGGATAACCTGATCAATGCCGGCAAAGCCAAACCGATGATCGTGGTGATGACCAATGGTAACCCCGATCAGGCCGCTGCTTTTACCGACAGCCCGGTATTGCCCAATCCATCTCAGGGTGGTGTAGGGATGGCCAATATGAAATTTGAGGAAAGCCTGGTAAAAGATGTCATCCCCTACATCGAGTCTCATTACCGGGTTAAAGCCGGAAAGTCAAACCGTGCCCTGACGGGACTGAGCATGGGTGGCCTTCAGACGCAAAACACCACTTTCACGCATCCGGAATTGTTCGACTACATCGGAGTCATGAGCATGGGATTTGCCGACCTCAGCCGGTTTGGGATCAAGACCGATGACAGCCAGCGCGCGAACCAGATTGCCGCCCTGAAAACAGCACATCCCAAGGTTTACTGGATAGCTGTCGGTAAAGATGACTTCCTCTATGAAAGCGTCGTGACCATGCGTAAAGCACTGGATGAAGCCGGATTTCCCTATACCTACCGGGAAAGCACCGGTGGTCACACCTGGACCAACTGGAGGATCTATCTTTCGGAGTTTGCTCCGATGTTGTTTAGGTAAATATTTCCGGAAGTTCGCTTATGATCCGTAGGGAATTTCTCAAATACAGCGGGTTAGCTGGATTTTCGACCTTGTTGTATCCTGGTTGGCCGGCCCTCAGTGGAGATAATAAATCCCTGCTGGCACTGGAAGAATTGTTCCAAAACCCACCACCTTCCGCCCGGCCAGGTAACATGTGGTTCTGGATGAATGGTCATGTGACCCGTGAAGGGATAACGCTGGATCTGGAAGCAATGCACCGGATTGGTGTCGGCGCAGTATTCAATTTTGATGCCGGCACCGGCATACCCAAAGGGCCATTGGAGTACCTCAGCCCGGAATGGTTTGCGATCAAAGCGTTTGCCCTCAAAGAATGCAATCGTCTGGGCATCGACTTCTGTATGCATAATTGCCCGGGATGGTCCTCCAGCGGCGGCCCCTGGATTACACCGGACAGGTCCATGAAAACCCTGGTCTGGAGCGAGGTACAGATAAATACCGCCGGCAAGGAAGATTCGATCGCATTGCCAGTTCCGGAACACAAACTGGAGTTTTACCAGGATGTTTGTGTGCTGGCATTCCCATCTCTTCCGCCAGACACACCGCCATTTGCAAGTTGGGAAAGAAGGACCAATAAGGAGTACAACCGGGGCCTGGGTCCCATCGACCCGGCACTGCCGGCAATTAACCCTGCCCACATCGTGGTGGCAACCGCATGGATGGACACCGAAGGAAATTTCGATCTGAAAGCATTAAAAACCCAGGCCAGTGATTCAGGAAATCAATCGTACACGTTACAACGATTTGGATACACTTCACTGGGAACGCTGAATCGGTCTTCACCGGATACCGGCCTTGGCCTGGAATGCGACAAATTTGATCCTGAAGCAGTTGCTTTTCATTTCGACAAGATGATCACTCCATTGCTTCCCTTTCTGGAGCCGTTGGCCAGACAAGGCAAGATGGCGCTGGAAATTGATTCCTGGGAAGTAGGAATGCAAAACTGGACTGGGGGATTTGAAACAGAATTTGAAACCAGGAACAGCTATTCACCGATAGCTTATCTACCTGCGATGACGGGGAAGCTGGTAGGCTCCGCGGATGAAACAGACCGGTTCTTATGGGACTTGCGCCGCACACAGGCGGATATGATCGCAGATCACTATTATGGCAAGATGGCTGAATTATGCCATCGGCATGGCATTCGCGCTTATTTTGAACCGTATGACCGCGGCCCCATGGAGGAAATCCAGATCGGTTCTCGTGGGGATCTCTCCATGGGTGAATACTGGTACGGCTTGTCAACCATTTTCCAGAATAATCTGACCATGCGGCGTACCTGTAAGCTGGCGTCATCCGTAGCGCACATCAGCGGCCAGCGGATCGTCGGTGTTGAGGGCTTGACGGCGGAGCCGGAAGCGGCTCGGTGGCAGGAATATGCTTTCGCGATGAAACCCGTCTGCGACAAGATGTTCACCATGGGCATCAACCGTATTCTGGTTCACCGCAATGCCCATCAGCCCCATCCCACGGCCATGCCCGGTATGACCATGGGGCCCTGGGGCATTCATTTTGACCGGACCAACAGCCTGTGGGATGCCAATAAGGGCTGGGTGGAATACCTCACCCGCTGTCAGAGCCTGCTGCAGCATGGACTGTTTGTGGCGGATCTGGCCTATTTCACCGGAGAAGAACCCGGGGTCTATACGGATGTACTTCCGGTGGATCTCAAACCCGGGCCACCTGCCGGGTTCGACTACGACCTGATCAATGCAGAAACACTACTCCTTCATTCCCGGATTGATCAGGGCCGGCTGGCGTTACCCGACGGGATGAGTTACCGGGTGCTGATATTACAGGACACCAGGCAAATCAGTCTGGACCTCCTGCGGTTGATCCGTTCATTTGTGGAGCATGGTCTGATCGTGGTTGGCCAGAAACCAGTCTCCAGTCCTGGATTAAAAGGCCGGGATCCTCAGGTCAGGAAGGAGTTTGAATCATTGGTACGGGAACTATGGGGTACAGGAGATAACACAGAAAAAACAATTGGCCACGGGAAGCTATACTGGGGACAAACAATCAATGAAATAGTAGAAGACATTAACTTGACACCCGACTGCAGGATTACCTCGAAGTCAGGTGATGCACCTATTCAGTACATCCACCGTCGGTCCGGTGAAGGTGATGTTTATTTCCTCAGCAACCAAAGACGGACCACAGAAGAATTGGTCGTTACATTCCGAGTTTCGGGTAAGCAACCGGAATTATGGGATGCGGTCACCGGTAAAAGTGTTCCTGCCAGTTGCTTTACCTCAAACCGCTCCGGCACTCAGGTTGCATTGACACTGATGCCTTATGGATCCGTATTCGTGGTTTTTCGTGATGCTATTCAAAGACCGGGGATAGCAACAATTATCAAAGAAAAAGACCAAATCCTTTCTAGTGAGGAATTTGCTTCTGCAAATGAAGGCCATTTCGAAGCGAATGGCAGTCTGGCCAACAATTTTACGTTGTCTTTCTGGGCCAGACCGGAGAACAACATCATGCTCTCGACTGCTGCCCTCTACGAAGGTGTACCACACTCCTGGACCGATTATTATGCCATTTATCCCTCCGATGGAAAAACCCTGTATGGCGATGGGCACGCAGGCAGCGGCGTAACGGTTGGCCGGAACGGCGTAGCTATCTGGGAAAACGGCAATGAATTTCCGGAATTTAACCATGCCGCAGCACAACCCATCTCAGGATGGACCCACATTGGTGTTGTTTACCGTGAAGGGGTTCCTATTATATACATCAATGGCCGGGAAGCCAGCCAGGGAGAGAAAAAATTCGACCAAATACATCCCTCCGCCGGAGATCCCGTAGAAAATATTTTCTGGATTTCCAGGTTCTACAATGGCGATCTTGCCGGCGTTAAAGTACTGCCCCGGGCTTTGAACCCTGAAGAACTTGAATCGCTGGCCCGGCAGGCGGTGCCTCCTCATGCCACCATCATGCCTGATATTACCCCTGGAGGAAACCAGGGTTCACCAGCAATGTATTTTTGGTCCAACGGAACCTATAGCCAGTTCGATCAGCAAGGACAATCCCACAGTCTTGAAGTCAGTGGACTCCGGGATACAGCACTTACTGGCGCCTGGGAAGTGCATTTCCCGTCCGATCGCGGAGCTCCGGACAACATCATCCTGGAGAATTTGATTTCCCTCAAAGATCATCCGGAAGCAGGGGTGAAATATTTCTCGGGAACAGCATCATACCGTAAGACATTTATCCTGGAAGCAGATCATTTTCAATCGGATAAGCAATTATTCCTCGACCTGGGTCAGGTGGAAGTAGTCGCAGAAGTATGGTTAAATGGTGCTTGCCTTGGTAATTATTGGACGCGTCCCTACCTGGTAGAAATTACTCAGTCAGCCAGGGTTGGCGAAAACCAGCTGGAAGTCCGGGTTACCAATCAATGGGTCAATCGCCTGATCGGCGATGCCCAGATGCCGGATCTTTACGAATACACCACCATGGATCAGCCTTCACCCTTCAGGCCCCTGGCGGAAGGAGCGATCCGGGCATTACCCCAGTGGTATCTTGATGGCGCTCCCAAGCCGGTTGACGGCCAGGTGACTTTCACCACCTGGAAACACCATCACCGGGATTCACCGTTACTCGATGCGGGATTGATCGGGCCGGTTATGATCAGAGAAGCATTGGAAATGCCAGTAAGCTGAGAATCCATAAGCCAGTGAGTTATTGATTGGTTGGAGGATCACTTTGCCGGCTTGACCCTCACCAGCGTCTTCCCAGCCTTCACCCCCGTGGCGGCACCATCCCGCCAGACGAATTGACCGTTGACCATGGTGTGAACGATGCCTTCGGACATCAACGTGGGGTTTTCGTAAGTGGCCTTGTCGATTACGGTGTTTGGATTAAAAACAACCATGTCTGCCGCCATGCCCGGTGCCAGTGTTCCCCGGTCTGTCATGCCGATCGTTTTTGCCGGGAGACCGGACATTTTATAGATTGCATTTTCCAATGTAAGGGCCTTTTTTTCACGTACATATTCGCCTAACACCTTTGGGAAACTGCCCCAGCTCCGTGGATGCAGGCGGTCGCGTAAAGACGCTCCGCAGTCACACGCGATGGAGGTAGTGGGATGCTGCATGATGGCGATCAGATCGGATTCGATGCCAAAACGGGCAATAATGGCCTGATTCTTTACTTCCAGCAGCCGGATAACGGCTTCGCCGGGCGAGTCAATGCCGTATTCTTTCATTGCCTCGCTCAGTTCCCGTTGAGAATCCAGAAGAAATATGCCTTCATACCCCCCGAAACGCAAATCCATGGCTTCCTCGGCCTCCAGAATGATCCTGGCTCGCAATGCCGGATCTTTAAACCGGGCAACCATGGCTGCGTATCCACCTTCCTGGGCCCAGCTTGGAATGATTAGACTGGCCAGGCCGGTCATTCCGGCAAGGTAGGGGTACACGTCGGCGACGGCGCCCCCTTCGAAGCCGGTTTTGGCAGCGGTCATACGCCGCAGGATGGTATCCACCTTACCTTGTTCCCAACCCTGGACCTTCATGTGGGTGATCAGCGGGATCAACCCACTGGCGAGTCCAATGTCAATGGTCTCGGTCATGCCGGCAATCGAGCTGTAGTGGCTTTCCGGGGTGAGCCGGTCGTGATTGGCAAAGACCACCTCCCAGTCTGAGAAAGGTTTGAGGACTTCAATGACCTCTGCTGTTTTTGCATAGCGGCCAGGGACATAATCAAGTCCGGCAGATACGCCCCATGCGCCTGCTTCCAAACCATTTCGGATCATTTCCTGCATTTCCCGGATCTGGGCTTCAGTGGGTCGCACGTCGTTCAGCCCAACGGAAGCTTGCCAGACGCTGTTAAATCCAATGCAGCCTCCGACATTCAGGGCCAGCCCGCCGGAATCCAGCTGGTGCATTTGAAGGGTCAGATCCATAGGACTACGACCGTCGGCGTTCATAATCTCGGTGGTCACACCCTGGCTGAGCATGTTAACCGCCGTAGGTAGAGCATCTTCTTCGGCATGACTGTGGATGTTGATGAAGCCCGGTGCGATCACCAGTCCGGTAATGTCGATCTCTTCCGCCCCCATCGCTCTTTTTAATTTGCCGACAGCCATGATGGTGTCGCCATTGAGAGCGACATCACCAACGTAGGACACTTTTCCGGTGCCATCGACGATGGTCCCGTTACGAAAGATGAGGTCGTATTGCTGCGCCGGTCCGCAGGCGGAAAGAAAAAAGATCATTAAACAACAGAGGCCTGCCATGGCTGGGTGCCTGGTATTATTGCTGGCGATGTGATCCATTGATTATTACGTTTAGCTGCAAGGGAATGCAATTGGTTCCATGCATTGAAAGTAGCCATTTCGTGTATTTATCCGGACAAATAGCAGGAAGAATATTGGTGAAAGCAGGAGGCAGTGAGGTCTGGAGAGGAGAGCGGCCCGGTATCATCTGCATATTTCCTGGATAAGCCCGGATGCGTTGGCATTTCCGAAGCGAAAGCCAAACCAATGAATTTCCGATAAGAGAAAAATAATTTGCTAATAACAACAAATAATTATTGATAAACAATAAATATACCGTATCTTTGCCGTACACAACAAACGTGTCAGAATTGTATGAAAAAAATGTCAATCGTATTTCTTCAGGCGGTCGTCGTCCTGATAGGTTTGGTGGCCCTTGCCATATTAATTTGGTTTCCCCTGACGGAGGGGAGAGCAACAAACCTGGACCTGGTAAGCATTTACCTGGACAAGTTCATCTTGTATGGTTATGCAGCGTCAACCGCTTTTTTTATTGGGTTATATCAGGCGTTCAGATTACTTGGATACATTGGACAAAACAGGGTGTTTTCTGCGGGGGCTGTTAAAGCCTTAAAAAACATAAAGTATTGTGCCATTACACTGGGCGTTTTAATTGTATTGGCGGGAATTTACATTAAGCTCTTTCACAGTAAAGATGATGATCCGGCTGGTTTTCTGGCCATGTGTATCGTGACAACTTTTGGGACCATCGTTGTCGCAACTGCTGCGGCAATATTTGAAAAGATATTGCAGAATGCTGTCGATATGAAATCTGAAAATGACCTGACAATATAAACTATGGCAATAATCGTAAACCTGGACGTGGTGATGGCAAAGCGAAAAATTTCGCTCAATGAGCTTTCTGAAAGAGTCGACCTGACCTTATCCAATCTTTCAATCCTGAAGACAGGAAAAGCCAAAGCCATCCGTTTTAGCACCCTGGAGGCCATCTGCAAAGCACTGGATTGTCAACCGGGCGATATCCTGGAATATGTACCTGACCTGGAAACAACATCAAAACCTTAATCAGAATCGTCTGAAGTAGCTGATCTTGCTCAGCAGTGTGTTTGGGTTTTCATGCTGGCTGCCTTTTTTATCTTCCAGACCCAAAAAAATAGAATTTTTAAATCCTTACAAACCATAGAAATAGCACGTATTACCCAGTAATCAAACCCCTGACACTTAAATGGCGAATACGAAATGCACAACGTAATGTGGTACCATCTCCACCAAGCAGAGAACGTAATGCAGTGATCTGGATATTAGTACGGCCCATCAAAATTCAGACATTTTAGCCATCGAATCTGCCGGCGAATAATTTCGCCAGGTTATCCATCCGCCGAATTCCGTTTTTAGTTATTCGATCAGGAAACGAACGGACTTTTGAAAATTCTGTATTAAAAAGAATTTCTTTAGCAAGTATAAACTTCTTCCCGGAAGGTGATATCCGTCATCTTTTTCAACTTCCCTTTCGCGTGGTGTTGGCGTAATTTCGGTGAAAAGTAAAAGTCAATGGATAAGCAAGCACTCGATGTCCTGGACTCCTCCGATGGTCATGGTACCAAACAACGGAAAAGGATTGACCAGGCCATCGTAGAGATAGTCAGCGACTCGGGTGAAGGCGCTCAAAAATGTGGTCAAAGCCTGGGCCAGATTTCTGCAAAAATGGGTAATGGCGTCTGGACGGTAGAGATCATTCCGGCCGAAATTCAGCCACCTGCCCGATCACGCGAAGGTGCTTCCGGAATCAGAGTTCGTATTGGTGCGAAAAAAATAACCAACATGGGAGACCATGCCGGATTGGTGGTCGCACTCAACGAACAGGTATTATATGGTCGGTTGCGCCAAAATGCCTATAAAGAAGGTACCGTTCTTTTGATCGAAAATAAATGGGCCACGGATGAAAACCCGGAGATCCGTCGGCAATATGCCGGGGCATTGACCGAATTCAAATCGGAAGGATTTGATGTCCGCGAAATACCCATGGAGACGGAATGCCTTAAACTGGTCATGGATGCCCGTAAAGGGAAAAATATGTGGGTTCTGGGCCTGCTGTGTTACATCTACGACAGGGACATGGAAATGGCTGAAAAACAGATCCATCTTACATTTCGCAAGAAGTCCCAGAAAGTGATAGATGTCAATATTAATCTGCTCCATGCTGGTTATCAGTGGGCTGAAGATAATCTGGACCTTCATTATGAGATCCCGCCGATGAAAGTTACCGATGACCAGGTGGTGATGAATGGTAACGAAGCATTAAGCCTTGGGATCATGGCTGCCGGGATCGAGTTGTGTTCCATGTATCCGATCACTCCGGCCACCTCCGCATCCCACCACCTTGCGGAGCACTTTGAAAAGGTAGGTGGCGTCGTACATCAGGCTGAAGATGAGATTGCTGCCATCGGTTTCGCTGTCGGGGCTTCCTACGCAGGAAAGACAGCAGTCACCATCACTTCTGGCCCTGGTATCGCTCTTAAGACAGAGTTTATCGGACTTGCTGTCATGGCGGAAGTGCCATTGGTGATCATCGATGTACAGCGCGGTGGTCCCTCCACCGGATTGCCGACCAAGGTGGAACAAAGTGACCTGACCGCTGCGATTATGGGACAGACCGGCGATGTTCCCAAAATCGTTATTGCAGCGGCCACCATTGAAGAGTGCTTCCATTTCGTCATTCTCGCCCGCAAGCTGGCGGAAGCATTCCGGACCCCGGTATTTCTTTTAAGCGATGCCAACCTGGCCACTGGCGTTCAGCCGTTCAAACGGCCGAAGATCAATCGCGACTGGTACTCACTGCCGATCGACCAGAGTCCCTGGAAAGAAGGAATCCGTGCCTTTGACTGGAACCCGGAAACGGGCATCAGCAAACGTCCAATTCCAGGTCAACGCGGAGGTATGTACACGCTCACCGGATTGGCCCATGATGAAAACAGTAAAGTAGCCTATGATCCGGAGATCAATCAGCGGTCATCAGAAGCCCGCAGCCGGAAATTTGCCGCTTTCCAGAAGACCTTAAAACCTCCTACCATACACGGAGATCAGGAAGGTGACCTGCTGATCGTAGGGTGGGGGTCGACCCTGGGTGCTATCGATGAGGCAGTTGAAATGGCCCGTGAACAGGGCATCCGGGTTAGCTCCATCCACCTGCGCTTTCTGTTTCCTTTTGAACCGGGCCTGGCAGAAATTTTTGCCCGGTTTAAAAAGGTAATGACCATTGAGATCAATTACAGTGACACCCTGGGTGACCCGATGATTACCCCCGAGAATCGACGGTATTCTCAACTGGCCTGGCAACTGCGGGCCCGCACCCTGGTGGACATCGAGTGCGCAGGCAACGTCTACGGACAGCCTTTGGGACCCGGACAGGTGCTTGAGATCATTAAAAAGCAATTGGCTTGAGAACGAGTAATCTTATTAATTCTTCAGAAAATTCCAGATCATGTTTGGCTTGAAAGCAGATGCCTGCAGCATCCCAATGCCCGAAATCTATTACGGGCTCGATGATTACGCAAAAAGTACGGCGCGCTGGTGCCCGGGATGTGGCGGCCATTCCATTTTAGCTGCCGTCCATAAAGTATGCAAAGACAAACAATACCCGCCTGAGAAGACAGTGTGTGTTTCTGGCATCGGATGCAGCAGCAGATTTCCGCACTACATGGGGACCTATGGTTTTCATGGTCTGCATGGCCGGGCATTTCCCGTAGCCTGCGGCGTCAAATTCCGCCGGCCTGACCTGCATTTATTCGTGATAACCGGTGACGGTGACTGTTGCTCCATCGGTGCCGGTCATTGGGTTCATGCCATCCGGTACAACATGAAAATGGTGGTCTTGCTGTTCGATAACGGCATCTACGGCTTGACAAAAAAGCAAACATCACCTACCAGTGCGTTGGGTACCCATTCAAATACCCACCCCCACGGTTCAGTGGTTCCGCCAATCAATCCTTTGCAGACAACACTTGGATTTTCCAATGTTTCTTTTGTGGCACAGACAACCGACTGGCACCCGGCCCATCTGCAGGCGACCATCCGTAAGGCCGCAGACCACCCGGGACTGGCTTTTGTCCGGATCGTCCAGCGCTGCCCCATGTTTATGAAAGACCTGTATGGCGATATGGCTGCCGATCCTAATTCACTGATTTTATTGAACCACGATAATGGTATCGAATTGGATCCTGCCGTTGCAAAATCATTCAAACGGAACCTGGACCACGATCCTTCCGACCTTAGTGCCGCCAGGGAAGTAGCCGAGATCCACGATGGTATTCCGGTGGGCTTGCTCTACCAAAATACGGAAAACATAAGGTACGATGACTATGGTGCGCACAACCTGGGTATGTCCATTGACGAAAAAAGCAAGGCATTGGACACACTTCTGGATCGCTACGCCATTTGAAGTCCCAAGCCATGGAAAAAGAAAATCAAACTCCCTTTGGCGATTATTTCAGCGTTGATCCATTTGCTGCCGGAGTCTCTGGTTCGGTTGCCGAGACAGCACTGAATGAAGAGTCATCCGACCATCGCCTGGTATTTCCGGATGGACCTCGCGCAGATGATGCGGAATTGCGTAAATATCAAAAAGCATTACGGCGCTTCTTTGCGGATGGTACCAAAACACATCAGGGGCTCTCCATTCCTGTCGCTCCGGTACTTTTGTCTCCATTCCTGCATGGCCAGCATCCGGACAGCGATTACCCAGTGTACTACAACCATGAAGACCACAGTCTTCATGCATTACGCCACTTCCTGCAGGACACCTATGCAAGCGTATCCGATGTTGGAGAGGACAAGATTTTGAAGCCAAATCTATTGCGCCTGGAAGGTTATATTCGACAGATTCTTAGCGGGAAAAATCCCGGAGACTACCCAAATGTCGTTCAGCAAGCCATTACGCATCTGAAGGATCTGGAAGTGCACGGAGATGAAGGAACGCATTTCCGGAAGGCATGTGATCTGTTGGAGGCGGAATTGCTAAAAAGTAAGGGCGCATTGATCGATTTTTCATCCACCATTTCTTTCAAACTACTCAATCTTGAACTCCGGCACCGCCATAATGCAACCCGCCAACTGGTTGCCAGGATCCATAAATTGATTTCCGGACTGACGGAATTACTCCAGTTGCATCGAACAAATAAACAATCCGAACAACCAATCAACGAAGCCGGCCAGGATGACCTGATATCCAGCATGGTTTCCTTCGCCACCGTCGAGCAGCTGATGCCGGCGGAGGCAAGTACCGGATGGTCTCCGGAGCGGATCGAACGGATAAGTGAAGCGCTCACTACCCTGGAACATGCTGCGGAGTTTTTCAAAGAACACCGCAGTATGGTCTTTGTTACTGCCGATCTGGCCCGTGAATTTTCGCTCGATAGTATTTTACCGGACGCTTCGCTTGGCATCACAACAGGCCATCCATGTGCGAAAGCGGAAGCTTATTTCCGCAGTGAAATGAATGACCTTGTCAGGATCATTGCTGCCATGCGGATGGCGGAACTCGAATTATCCAATGAATACGATGAAGACCTGCACAATCGCTATTTTGACCGGTTTGGGTTTGTAAATCTCAGAGAGGAAGATATCCAGCTTTTACCAGCTTTGCTCGTGATTGCGGAAAGTCAGCAATTATTACAGGAGCCGGAAGATTTTCTGGCCCTGCTTACCGACAATGCCCCGGTTAAAGTTTTAGCGATCAACCGGCTGGGTGATTTGGAACTGCCGGTTGACGACGGAGAATTGTCGTTTTTCCGGCAAGAACTGGCTGCCCTGGCATTATCCCACCGCAATGCATTCATTTTCCAGGGGAGTAGTGACTTGCCTGACCAATTGCATCAGGCGCTCCAAACCGGACTGCAGTCCCCGTTGCCCGTATTGTGGAATGTATTGTTTGCCGATAAGGCATCCGAGGACCCCATGCTTGATTACCTGTCACTGCATACGGCCTGCGAAAGCCGGGTTTTTCCGCGTATGGTGTATAATATTCGTGCTGGTGAACAATTTGGCAGCCGTTTCTCAATTATTGCCAACCCGCAGGCCGACCGGCATTTCGCCAGCTCCAGCCTGGAAGTTCTATCGGCCGGACAAACAGAAATCAAGGAGTTTACCCTGACCATGGCTGATTTTTATGCCATGGATCCAGCCCGGGCAGGCGAACTGGAAATCATTCCCCCCTCGCTTTATCCGGATGATCTGATACCCCTGGAAGACTTTCTCACCTTGCCATCCACTGCCATCGATAATCATCTGCCATTTATGTGGATGCTTGACGATAATGACCATTTGCATAAAGCCGCAATTCCGTTTTCCTGGCTGGCTCCTTGCAAGGAACGGTTGGATAACTGGCAATTTATTCAGGAATTGGCCGGGGTGAACAGTTACCATGTAAACCGCGCTATCGAACAGGCCCGCAACGAATGGGAAACAGCTAAAGACAAGGAGATAGAAGTGCTGAAGGCGGAGATGGAATCTGAAATCGCACGTGTACGAAAGGAGGAGGGAGGCAAAGCCATGGATCGTTTGGTCAATGTCTTACTCGATCTGGATCAGGCTGTGCCGGCTCCATCGCCAGCTGTTGTGCATACCAAAACCCCGGCACCTGCCGAGAAGGTGGAGGAACCCACAGAGGCTCAAAGTGAGATCCCTGCGCAGGAAGAGGAAGTCAGCGCAGAAGCCTGGATCGAGACGTTTCGCTGTACGACCTGCAACGATTGCATCAATGCAGTACCCGGTGTATTCAAATACAATGGCGACAAACAAGCCTATGTCCACAATCCTCAGGGAGGAACGTATGCTTTAATCGTTGCCGCCGCAGAGAAATGCCCGGCACGATGCATCCATCCCGGCCTTCCCCAGCATGCGGAGGAACCAAACCTGGAAGCATTGATTAAACGGGCTGAGCAATACAATTGACCATGTGGGGCGAAGTGACCATATCCATCGCGTTATTGACCGGACTGGGTTTGCTGTTTGCCACCATCCTTGCCATTGCTTACAAGAAATTTAAGGTCATTGAGGATCCCCGTATTGACCGGGTGGAGACCATGCTTCCCGGAGCCAATTGCGGTGCTTGCGGTATGCCGGGTTGCCGTGCTTTTGCGGAAAAGCTGGTAGCTATGGAAGTTAGTCCTGGCAAGTGTACGGTGAGTTCCCCGGCGGGGGTGGAGAAGATAGCTTCTTTTTTAGGCGTGGATGCGGGTGGAGGTGAAAAGATCGTTGCCCGTCTCTTGTGTGCCGGCGGATCCAAAGAATCACCGCGTCAGGTAGCTTATACCGGTCATCTCAATACCTGCCGGGGCGAAGCGGCCATAGCCGGAGGAACCAAAGACTGCAACTGGGGTTGCCTGGGATTGGGAGATTGTGTCGATGCATGTGACTTTGATGCCATTCACCTGAATGCCAATGGATTGCCGGTGGTTGACATCGATTTGTGCGTTGCCTGTAACGATTGTGTGGAAATTTGTCCCAAGGGTTTGTTTACGCTGATGCCCATCTCCCAAAAGTTAATCGTTCAGTGTAAATCATTGCTTGCTGGCGATGAAGCGCTGGCACGCTGTTCAGTGGCTTGCAATGCCTGTGGGCGGTGTGCTGCAGACTCGATTCCGGGTGTCATTGAGATGGCTGATAATCTGGCGGTCATTCATTACGGGATGAATGATGTGACCTCGCCATTGTCCACAGCGCGCTGCCCGACCGGAGCTATAGTCTGGTTGGAAAATGACCGGCAGTTTGAAGAGCATGCCACGTCCACCCTGGCAGTAGGAAAAGTTGATACAAGTGAATTTGAAGAAGACATCTATTATCAGTGATGAAAGATATAAGCTTGGCACGACAGAAATGGCTGGAACTGGAAATGACCATCAGTGAGGGCTTGTGCATTTCAGATAGCCTCGTTAGCACCGGTTACCTTCCTTCTGGACGGCAGGTTCAGATAAACGGTTCAGGTGATTTGGCTTATGTACTCGGTCTCAGCAGCGGTGGGCTGCGGGCCGCCGCCTGGCTTGATCCTGACGACAACCCATTGCCCGTGTTGCAACAAGCGGTGCGACAACTGTTGCCAATGGTGGTAGTCGCCGATGCTACGCTCACCAGTCCGTTAGTGGAGTCCGGAGCGTTTGTCTTGCAGGCCGGCAGTTTGCAGGAGCTGATTGACTACACCCTTATCGCTCATCGGGTTTCGGAACAGGCTCTGGTTCCGGGGGTTATCCTATTTACAGGCAACCCAGCGGAGTCCTGCCAGATACCCGATGCGGTCCAGGCCAGGCAATTCCTTGGTGAAGCCGATGACCGCATTCCATCTCCCGGCGAAGCGCAGCAGCTGTTGTTTGGCAAGCACCGCCGGCGTATCCCTCGTGTGTTCCACCTGGATATACCAGTACTCAGTGGTGCTGCCAAGTCAACCGCTGGTCTGGCCTACGAAACCGCGGCACGGGAAGCTTACTTTGCAGCTGCCGTTGATGATTTTCTGAATGCAGCGCGTGAAGAATTTGCCTCCATGGTGGGACGTAAATATCAACCTCTCAAGGCTAATAACACCGACCGACAGGGGATTCTGGTGGTCAGCAATACACCGGATGTTTGGTCCGAAGTTGATGCGGTAAAATTAAAATCCCGGATCATACAAGTTGACTTGCATCAATTGCATCCAATCCCATTAATCCTGAAAAGAATTGGAGAAAAGGCAGGTGCGGTTGTAACCATTGAACCATTTGCCAGTGGGAGCACCGCATTGGCTACCATGGTCAGAGCTGGTTTGGCTCACTTACCGGTACCATTTTACAGTGCTTGTTTCGCACATAGCCCGGAGCCGGAAGCACTGGGTCTATTCATGCGTAACGTTGAATCACATCAGGTACATCAACAAACGGTTTGGCTTGATATCCCTTATTCAATCGAACACTCCCGGTATCCTAAAAAGCAGGTGCTCATGCAGGATGTCCGGCGTGCTTATCCGCATTTGGTGAGTCCTGCACCCTCAAAGAAAGGAGATCAGGTCCGGATGCCCGACCGCGTACCGATGATCTTGCGGAAGTCCAGAGATCTGGGCCCGGCTTTTGCCAAAGCAAGTCATTTCTTTGATACGACTGCCTTTTTCTATGAAGGAAGTGACGAGTGGACAGCCGATCCTTTCCAGGCTTTCCCGGTCATGCCACCGGCTACTGCTGCATTTGGTCAGGAGATAATGGACCGTCAGCAGCTTCCCGGGCTGGATACTTCCCGGTGCACTGGTTGTGGCGAATGCCTCATCCATTGTCCCCATTCGGCGTTGCCATCACTGGTGGCTGGTGTGGAATCTTTGCTTCAGACAGGGATCCAGCTAGCTCAAGGCAAAGGCCAGGTCATCAACCAGCTCTTTCCCCTGATTAAAAACCTGGCAAAGGTAACAAACACCTATCTCAGCGAACATCACCAGGATATCAATGGACAAACCGCTGCCTTGACCCTCGCAGATGTTCTGGCTCCCTCATTTGAAGAATTTCTCACCCGGGGCAGGTATACAGAGGAAAAGGAAAATGGATTGCGGCAGGAATTTACGGCCATTCTGGACACCGTTGGACATTTACCAATCGTCATTACCGGTCGTTTCTTTAATGAAGGTAACAAAGAATTATTCAGCCTGATGGTGGATCCTGGAGCTTGTACCGGTTGTGCCATCTGCAGCGCCGCATGTCCGGAAAGTGCTTTACAGCTCCACTACGAAACACCGGCTCTCCATGATCTTACCCGGAAAAATATATCTCTGTGGGAGC
This sequence comes from Lewinellaceae bacterium, assembly GCA_020636135.1. Classification (NCBI taxonomy): domain Bacteria; kingdom Pseudomonadati; phylum Bacteroidota; class Saprospiria; order Saprospirales; family Lewinellaceae; species Lewinellaceae bacterium. The sequence goes on along the minus strand of JACJYK010000001.1, from coordinate 3,762,835 downwards.
ATATGCCGGACACTTCCGGTGATACCATCCAGCGTTTGATTGAGGATCCAAATCATCCCTCGCTTGCTGCGTTGATGCTGAGTCGCAATTTCTATGAATCCCTGGCAGGAGCAAGTGACCCCGGAAACCCCGGGGTAAAAACCATGATCCACCTGGTAGCCGCAGTGGCGGAGGCTACCGGACAGCAAAATTCCAGGAATTTCATCAGGCAATTGGACGCACTTCAGGATGCAGTCAAAGCACAGTTGAAATCCGAACTTAACCGGGCATTACCTGAATTGGATGCAGCAAATCTGTCCAGAACCCTGGAACAGGTCCAAACTGCCCATCTCACGCTTGACGAATTATTGGGTCAAAATTCTGGGAAGAAGACTGGTCAACTGCTTGATAAGTCCGTTTTACAGCGGAAAAGTACGCTTCTGCGTCAATTGGAAGACCTGCGGGATGTGATTGACTCAGGTACATCAGGACTCGGACGTTCGCGGTATGCCATCGCTCTGGATGATTCCCTCAAGGGATTGTCAGCCTTTCCGGTAAATTCATTCACTGTGCCGGTGATGTCATTTTCCGGATCAACCCCGACCATGGCTCTTGGACTGATCCGGGCGCATGTACGTCACTTACTGGACAACATAAAGATTCTCCGCAGGGCAGAACTGGAGCAAAAGAATCAGTACAATCCCATCATACACGACCCTCAGATTGCAAGACTCTCCTGGCAGGATTTGACCGAGGCGGAGAAAAAGATGGCGCCTCCTTTATTATTGATTGCCCGGCAGTCCTTTTTAACCCGGCAATCAACCAATCCATTGACCCAATTGCTGGCCCAGGGACTCCCGGTTAAGGTATTCCTGCTGGATGATGTCACCGGTAAGCCGCAAACCGCTTCCTCTTACCTTGGTTATAACAGCTTGTCAATGATCCCTTTCCTGGGATTGGGCGCAGTACAGGTTGGGCAACATTCCCTGGCGGATGCAGAACACCTGTTTAATGGCTTGATCAGTGCGTTTGGTAAACCTGGAGCAGCCATCCTGAGGTTGCTGGCACCGGAACTGTCCACCGGGAATCCTCAGCGGATGCACCAATTGGCAAATGACGCCAGAGCTTGGATACATCTGGATTATCTGCCGGACCGGCACAGCCATCTGATGATTTCGCGGTTGCATCTGCGTAACAATCCGGCATCTGAAAATGACTGGACCAGGCGCGCCATTTTATACGGCAGCGAGGACAAAGCACAATCCTTGGATTACGAAGTCACGCCCGCCGACTGGTATTTTGAACAGCCTGGTTACCGTGAAGGATTTAGCCCGCACGAGGGTGAAAAGGGTAATGGATTGCCCGTAGCCGAATACCTGAGACTGGATCCGGATGAACGCCCGGATCAGGTTCCGGTGATCCTTAGAGTCGATCATCAGGGCGCCTTGGTCAGGTATAAGGTGCCTGCCGTAGTGGTGGATGCCTGTGAGGCTGCAGCCCGGGCATGGCGTCTGTTACGTGAGATCTCCGGGGAGCTGACCGAATTCCCGGAAAAGTTACAGACCAAAGTGGAGACAGACCTGAAGATACAATTCGAAGCAGATAAAGCCGCCTTGATCCTAGAGCATGAAAAGCAAATACAGGAGCTGGAAGCAGTTCATCTGGAAAAAATGCGGATGCAGATCAAGTCCAGGTTGATGCAAATGGCCGGATGGAAAGAGTAGAATGTTGAATGTTACAGAGTCCCCGCCCTGGAGGGGATATAGGGGTGGGTCTTAAGGACTTTAGTGACCCAAAATGGAGACCCCATGAAATGCTGAATGTTGAGTGCCAAATGTTGAATGCAAATTTTGGCCCGACATTTTAACCTGGAGCCCGTTTCCCGGGAGTCCCCCTTTGAAGGGGGATTTAGGGGGATGTTTTTAGAATTTGACAGCAGAACACAACAATGTTACAGAGCCCCCTCCCCGGAGGGGATATAGGGGTGGGTCTTAAGGACTTTAGTAGCTCAAAATGGAGACCCCATGAAATGCTGAATGTTGAGTGCTAAATGTTGAATTCAAACTTTAGCCCAACATAACCCCAAGCCTGTCTCCCGGGAGTCCCCCTTTGAAGGGGGATTTAGGGGGATGTTTTTAGAATTTGACAGCAGAACGCAACGATGGAACGGAGTCCCCTCCCTGGATGGGATTTAGGGGTGGGTCTTAGGGACTTTAGTGACCCAAAATGGAGACCCCAAGAAATGCTGAATGTTGAGTGCTAAATGTTGAATGCAAATTTTGGCCCGACATTTTAACCCGGAGCCTGTTTCCCGGGAGTCCCCCTTTGAAGGGGGATTTAGGAGGATGTTTTTAGAATTTGACAGCAGAACACAACATTGAACGGAGTCCCCTCCCTGGAGGGGATTTAGGGGTGGGTCTTAAGGACTTTAGTAGCCCAAAATGGAGACCCCATGAAATGCTGAATGTTGAGTGCTAAATGTTGAATGCAAACTTTGGCCCAACATAACCCCAAGCCTGTCTGCCGGGAGTCCCCCTTTGAAGGGGGATTTAGGGGGATGTTTTTAGAATTTGACAGCAGAACACAACATTGAACGGAGTCCCCTCCCCGGAGGGGATTTAAGGGTGGGTCTTAAGGACTTCAGTGACCCAAAATGGAGACCCCATGAAATGCTGAATGTTGAGTGCTAAATGTTGAATGCAAATTTTGGCCCGACATTTTAACCCGGAGCCCGTTTTCCGGGAGTCACCCTTTGAAGGGGGATTTAGGGGGATGTTTTTAGAATTTGACAGAGAACACAACAATGTTACAGAGCCCCCTCCCCGGAGGGGATTTAAGGGTGGGTATTAATTGATTTTAAGAATGAAAACAAGCGCAACATTAACCTTTAGCCACGGAGTACACCCCGAGTACTTCAAGCACCTGACCGATGCCAAGCCCATCGAACAGATGCCCTTTGCCGAAGAATATGTGTTGCCCCTAAACCAGCATACCGGTGCACCTGCAAAAGCCATTGTCCGCAAAGGCCAGGAAGTACGCCGTGGTGAGTTAATTGCCGAACCCGGAGGTTTCGTTTCAGTCGCTCTCCATGCACCGGTGGATGGAACCGTAAAAGGAATTGAACTGGTGGAGACACCGGCCGGAAAAATGGCACCAGCCATTATCCTTCATATAGACCCATTCTCCACCCAGCAATTGTATCTCACTGCGCCAAAACCACCGGAGGAGATGGAACTGAAGGAGTTCATCCGTTCCATTCAAACGTCTGGCCTGGTAGGCCTCGGTGGCGCTGCTTTTCCTGCCCACGTCAAATTTTCCATTCCCGAAGGCAAACACTGCCGCTATCTGATGCTCAACGGTGCCGAGTGTGAGCCTTTCCTCACCTCCGATCACCGCACCATGGTCGAGCACCCGGACGCCATCGTCGACGGCACCGCCATCCTGCAGCATTTCATCCGGGCAGAGAAGATCTTCATAGGCATCGAGGCTAATAAACCTGACGCCATTGCTATCCTAACTGAAAAATTTGGCCGTTCCAATTTGCCCGCAGAGGTTGTACCGCTGCAAGTCAAATACCCTCAGGGTGCCGAGAAGATGCTGATCACCACCATCTTAAACCGTGAGGTGCCATCCGGTAAACTACCCCTGGATGTGGAGACACTGGTGTCCAACATCAGCTCCATCGCTTCCCTGAGTGATTGGTTTCGTCAGGGTATCCCATTGATCGAACGGGTGGTCACCGTCACGGGTACCGCCATTCAGCGTCCTTCCAATTTGCGGGTCCCCATCGGCACCTCGATGCAGCAGGTCGTGAATTACTGTGGAGGTCTCACCAGCGAGGCGAGCCGTATTTTGCTGGGAGGGCCTATGATGGGCATGGTGCAAAAATCCCTGAACAGCCCGGTACTTAAAGGAACTTCAGGCATCCTGGCACTGACCGATCGCGAAGTCAGAGAGCTGCAGGAATACGAGTGCATCCGTTGTGGTAAATGTGTTGATGCCTGCCCCATGCACCTCAATCCTTCACTCCTGGGATTGCTCGCCAAAAATGGCCTGTGGGAGGAAATGCAGGACAACTATGTCTTCGATTGTTTTGAATGCGGCAGCTGTTCTTTTGTATGTCCATCCGGTATCCCGCTGGTTCAGAGCTTTCGGGTTGCCAAAGGATTATTGCGGGAGCAGCAGGCCCGTGAAAAAGCAAAATCCATTGCCGTATGAGTTTGGCTATAGGGAAAGTCACCATCTCCACATCACCGTTTCTGCATGGCGCGAATACGACGCCGCGCATTATGTGGGAGGTCTCATTGACCTTATTGCCGGTGATTGCCGCTTCCTATTATTTTTTTGGGCTTGCTGCTATTCTTTTGATTTTGACAACCATTGCCGGTTCACTGGCTGCGGAATATCTTTTCTTGCCTGCCCTAAAACGAAAATCAGCTCTTTTAGATGGCAGCGCAGCGCTTACCGGTGTTTTGCTGGCGCTCTGCCTGCCCCCGGGATTCCCCTTATGGATGAGTTTTGTCGGTGGCTTTGTGTCCATTGGAATGGGCAAGATGATCTGGGGAGGTCTGGGCAACAATGTATTTAATCCTGCATTGGTTGGCCGGGCATTTTTACAGGCCGCATTTCCAACCGCCATCACCACCTGGTCCTTGCCGGACGGCCGCTATTTAAGCCTGCGGGGCACGAATCTGGCTCTGCCCTTCTTTCAGGGTCAACCGCTGGATGCCATCAGTGGGGCTACACCGCTCGCCACCATGAAGTTTGATCATGTGGCCGCTCCTCTCACCCAATTGTTGTGGGGTAACACCAACGGCTCATTGGGAGAAACCAGCGCCATTCTCTTTATACTGGCTGGGGTCTACTTGTTGCTCCGCAAGATCATCAACTGGCGCATCGTGGTATCGATTGTAGCTTCGGCGGTCGTGTTCTCAGGCATTTTCTGGCTGGTCGATCCGTCACGCTATCCTTCTCCGGTGTTTATGCTGCTATCCGGCGGATTGCTGTTAGGGACAGTGTACATGGCCACCGACCTGGTCACCTCCCCGATTACCCCGAAAGGACTATGGATCTATGGCCTTGGCATCGGCTTTCTGGTGGTCCTGATCCGCACCTGGGGTGGGCTGCCTGAAGGGGTGATGTATGCCATCCTGCTTATGAACGCTTGCACCCCGCTAATCAACCGTTTTACCAAGATCAAACCCTACGGACATCCATGAGCGGCGACGGAGAACATACGACCTTTGTACCAGAACCGGAACCAAGTGCATTCCGGTTGATAGCTACCCTGGGTGTTGCTGGTTTTTTATCTGGACTGGTGCTGGTTTCAAGCTATTTGTGGACCAAGCCTACCATCGACGCCAATAAGGCCGAAGCACAACGCCAGGCCATTTTCCAGGTCTTGCCGGGTACAGCTGATTACGAGACGCTGGCGTTGCAGGATGGACAACTTGTGGTATCTGACGAGCCGGGGCAGGAGGTCGTATTCCTGGGGCGTGATTCCAGCCAGGCGTTTACCGGCTTCGCCATCACTGGCGAAGAACCGGGATTTTCAGATATCGTCACTGTGATCTGTGGTTATGAGCCTGTGGAAAAAGCGATCATCGGCTACCAGGTCCTGGATTGCAAGGAGACACCGGGACTGGGTGATAAGATCATCCGCAACGAAGGTTTCCTGGCCAATTTCAAACACCTTACGGTCGATCCCGGGATCATCCTCGTGAAGAACGGCACCCGCAAACAGCCCAATGAGGTAGACGGCATTACCGGTGCCACCATCTCGTCGCGTACGGTGGTAAAATTACTCAACGAGGCCATGGCAAAATGGAAAGAGCCCATCAACAACTACCTGCAGGAACATCCCGAAATAAAAAAGCGGAACGATGAGTAACGACGTACAGGGAGCGAACAATATGCAGGAATTCCTCAAGGGCCTGTGGCGTGAAAATCCGGTCTTTGTGGCAGTGTTGGGCATGTGCCCCTCGCTGGCGGTGACCAACAGCGCCATCAATGGCCTGGCGATGGGGCTGGCAACTACCTTTGTGCTGATTGGCTCCAGCCTTCTGGTCTCGATGTTGCGCAAGGTCATCCCCAAGCAAGTACGCATCACCACTTACATCGTGATCATCGCTACCTTCGTGACTGTCGTGGACTTCACCCTGCAAGCCTATTTCCCGGACATCCACAAGGCGCTGGGCGCCTTCATTTCTCTGATCGTAGTCAATTGTCTGATCCTGGCCCGTCAGGAGTCCTTCTCCAGCAAGAACGGATTGTGGCGCTCCTTCCTGGATGCATCGGGCATGGGACTGGGTTTCGCCTTTGCATTGTTTACACTGGGTTCGATTCGGGAAGTGCTGGGCAATGGCTCCCTCCTTGGCGTGTCGCTGTTCGGTAAGGCCTTCGAGCCTTGGATCGTGATGATACTGCCACCGGGCGGCTTCTTTGTGCTGGGCTTTCTATTGTTACTGTTCAACTGGTCAGCCCAACGGCGTAAACAACATAAAATACAACCGGCATGAACGAACTGATCTGGATCTTTATCTCCGCCTTGCTGATCAACAACTTCACGTTATCACTTTTCCTGGGATTGTGTCCTTTCCTGGGGGTGACACAGCGGATGCAGACGGCCTTCCGCCTGGGCCTGGCTAATATTTTTGTCATGGTGATCACCGCCATCGCTGCTTACGCCCTGAACACCTGGGTTCTGATCTATGCCCCTTACCTGCGGCTGATCAGCTTCATCATTGTTATCGCCAGTGTGGTCCAGTTTGTTGAGATCGTCATCAAAAAACTGAGTCCGGCTTTGTTCAAGGCATTAGGCATCTTCCTGCCCCTGATAACGACCAACTGCGCCATCCTGGGACTGGCTTTATTCAGCACCAACAAAGGATACGGTTTTGTCGAGGGTCTGGTTTATGCCCTGGGTGCCGGCGGTGGCATCACCATCGCCCTGGTTTTGCTGGCCTCCATCCGCGAGGAGACCCGTCTGCTCAGCATCCCCAACGTCGTCAAGGGCACCGCCCTGAATCTGATCATCGCCGGTATTCTGTCCCTGGCTTTCATGGGCTTTGCCGGATTATTTGGCAGTCATTAATAGAGTTGCTATGGAAACACTCCTGCAATACCTGGTCCCTATTCTCGCCCTCGGCATCGTGTCCGCCGGATGGATGGGCATGCAGTTATGGGCGAAACGGAATGAGGTGAAGAACCACATCGATCACGAGGGTGGATGTTGTGGGGCATGTAGTAATCGGGAGACATGTGACAGGATGGTATCCAAATAACGAACAACTAAGGAATCACCATACGCATTCCTATTCGCATGCGTAAAATATCCGTACAACCATAAGCAAAAAAAATTAATAGACACCCCATCTACGCATCCAAGCCCCCTTTATTTCTAATACCAAACTCGAACAAATTAGCAATAGTATTAGGTGAATTCCACCTTGGTCAGTAACTTCATTTAGGAGGATCGCCGTATCCATATGGCATTAAGATCCGCCATGATTGTAGACAAGTTGTTATGTGAAGCAAATGAGATAAGTTCCTGGTTGCCAGCCATTCGGTCTATCAATAAGGACAAAATGTACCAGTATAAACGAGTTGGTGGTCATTATTGCCGAAAAATAAAGAAACAGCCAATGATAAAATTCTTTAGAAGGATTAGACAAAGATTACTCGATGAAGGAAGTTTGAAAAGATATATTATTTACGCAATTGGAGAAATTATCCTTGTGGTAATTGGAATCCTTATCGCAGTAAAATTAAACAACTGGAATCAAGAAAGAATCAGAAAAGATGAAATTGAAAACCTGCTTGATAAAGTAGAAGAAGACTTGGCTCGAAATATTAAACATTTTAACAGCATTATAAATGTTTACCAGGTAAACGATTCGTTGACTAGAAAAGTAATTAATAATCAGGTAACGCTCGAAGATTATTATAGGGATAATGATTTAGAGAATCTTTTATTTAGGTTTCAGTTCCTAAATATTACTTATGAAAATATTGAGAAGATAATAGAAACAGAAGAAAACATTAATTCGAAATATGGGAAAGTTATCGAAGCTGCCAAAGAATTATTGAGGGCTAATATTTACGATGAACTCTCGGGGAAACCGGTAATAGATTTCTATAACAAAAATGTTGATTTTAAGATGTCTCATCCTTTGTGGATGGTTAAATCCGATTCTTTGTCAATTATAAAGCGTTACAATTATTTTTTGACTGATGAAAATTACAAAAAGCAGGTGCTTAATTATTGGGGGAAAACATCATTCATGGTTTTGACTTTAATGTATAGCCGAAGTGCTACAATGGAATTACTAGGAAGACTAAAAATTATTCGTCATAATTATGATGTAGATCAACTGAATCAATTATTCAAAAGCTTAAACCTTAATTCATTTACAATGATGGACTGTCAGGATGTTGTCCCAAGAAATAAAGATCAACATTATAGAAATGAACGTTTTCTAGTTGCCAACTTGAGTCAAGAGCAAGTCCATTTGTTTTTGAAGAATAGTAATGATGAAATAATTTTGGAAAGAAAACTCAAACCAGACGAGTATTCTATTTTCATGGAAACTCAATTTGGAGTTGAGGACATCGATGAAGATTTCTTTAGTATAATCGAAGTTCGTAAAGATGGCCAATGTCTTAAAAAATATGCAGAATCGATTAATGGATACTTATTATTAGAGTAAAAACGAACCACCAACAAGGCATAAAATGTTCATGTCTCCCGTCCGGTCGCCACGCCATTTATACAAAGCGTTCAGATGATATTGGTACAGCCAAAGCATATTGAAAAAGTTCTAATTTACCTTAACGATATAAAGTTAAGTTGGCATCTATGCCCTGGCGTAGGTGGTGGTGCTATCGACCCGTGGATGCCGGTCTTCTCTGGAGAAATCCCACATCCTGATCATCCAGTTCCTATCCTTAATGGGACTTGCAAGATTAATCGGAAACATTTCAGTCTTTCAAAATTCAGCCAATGCATTGGTTTTCAGTGCCAGGTGACCATTACTCTTTGTTAGGCTTTTGTCGTTATCTTTAACCGTAGCAATTCGATTTGGCCTCGGTTTTGGACTTTGACAAGCCCTGATCACTAATGCACAAGATGACCTCAGTCCATGTGGGCCTAATTCATTTTGAACTAACAGACACCAACTAAGGCGACTTTATTGATTGAAACTTCCAACATAGCTGAAAAAACCAACATCGCCGTACTCCCGTTCGTGAATATGAGCGCGAGCGCGGAGAACGAATATTTCAGTGACGGCATGACCGAAGAGATCATCAATGCGCTGGCGAAGATCGACGGACTGAAAGTCACCTCCCGTACATCTGCCTTCCATTTCAAAGGGAAGAATATTCCCATTCCCGAAATCGGGAAGGCACTGGGCGTTTCTACGCTGCTGGAAGGAAGCGTGCGCCTTGCCGGGAATAACCTGCGCATCACGGCTCAGTTAATCGATGCCCCGGAAGACTTTCATTTCTGGTCGGAGACCTGGGACCGGACATTGGACAACATCTTTGAAGTTCAGGAAGAGATCAGCTTGTTGATTGCTGAAAAACTGAGAGAACACATCGGTCACTTTGAAATTGAAGAACCACCCGAAACAAGACCAACGCAGATTGGCGCTTACGAGTGGTACCTAAAAAGCAAATCCAGCTTTACCAAATTTCAGAAAGCAGACCTGTTCAGGGCGGTTGAAGAAATTGAAAATGCCATCGCCATTGACCCGGGTTGCCCTTTTTATCATGCATCAAAAGCCATTTATTACGGGTACCTGGGACTGGTGGATGCCATATCCGGCAAACAAGCATTTACATTATCTAAAGAAGCCGCTGCCAGGGCACTTCAGTTGGATCCTAGGGATCCTGAGGCCAATTACTCGATGGGGTTGGTCCATTATTTTTTCGAGAAAGACCTGGACACTGCAGAATCATACCTTAACCTGGCATTGAAATACCGACCCAATTATGTGAACGCCCTCCTGGGCGGATCGGTGATGGATGTGATCGCCGGCCACCATGAACGGGCATTGTCCCGGGTCAGGAAGGCCATCGAACTGGATCCGCTTAACCCTTCGCACCTATACTACCATGCTTCAGCGCTGCAGCGCATGGGCCGCTATGAAGAAGCTTTGGTGGAAGTAAATAAGCTATTAAAGGTGCTTCCGCATCACACCAATTCATATTGCCTGAAAGGCACCATTTTAACCCGGCTGCAACGATTTGCCGAGGCCATCGAACATTACCAGACCGTTCCGGTATCTGCTGAAAAGACTGTAAGCTATCATGCGGGAACCGGCATCGTCTATGCCGCCAGTGGCAACCGGGCCATGGCCGCGGAATACCTGTTAAAGTGGAGCGCCCAACCTCAGAATCTGCATCTGGCGGCGGAGGAAAATCCGGCCGTAATCATCAACATCTATCTGGGAAATACGGACCTGGCCTTTGAAGAAATCGAAAAGGACATAACCGCCGGAAAATATTACCTGAATTTCTATCGGGAGAACCCCGCATTTAAGTTGCTGACCGACGACCCGCGTTACCGCCTTTTTGATACCATTTTTAAATCCACCGGAAAGGGCCCGGACCAGGGCGTATCCGAAGATCAAGGCATCAAAAAGAAAGAATTGCTGGACAAAAAGCAATTGGAAATGTACAGCAAACAATTGCTTGAATACATGGCCACGGAGAAACCCTACCTGGATGCCGGATTGAGTCTGCGTCAGCTGGCTCAACAGCTGGGGCTCTCTGCAAATCAACTTTCGCTGGTGATCAATGAAGGTCAGGGTAAAAATTTCAACCACTTCGTCAACCATTACCGTGTCGAAGAATTCAAGCAGCTGGCCATAGACCCCAGCCGTTCGCATCTGACAATTGTCGGTTTGGCCTTCGAATGTGGCTTTAACTCCAAAACGGTGTTCAATACCTATTTTAAACAGCATACCGGCCTTACTCCAAGTACATTTCTGAAAGACTAATCCCAACATCACCTCATCCTGAATGGTTCGGAATCATGATTCCGAACGTGTGTGGTGTAATCACGAACGATTGCTGCAGCTAGACTTCTGTCCTTTGGAGTATAAAATAAGTAACCATGACGATCATACGATTAATCACCTTGTTTTTGCTGCTGCAGACCTTTTCCGTTGATGCTCAGGAGCAGTTCGAGCGGAATGCAAATCCGAAAGCACCATTCGAAGAAAGACTGGCCCTCAAACTGGAATACTTTGGAGAGTTGGTGCTGCATCCGGGACTGAGTGTTGGCCTGCAGTACACTGTGATAAAAAATAATTGGATCACGGTCCATTGGGACGTTGATCTGGGAGGATACTGGCACCGTTGGAACAACAAATCGGGTTTTCTTAAGACGTCGATCGGTTCACGGTTTGCCATGGGCCCACTTTTCACCGACCTGAACATCGGAATCGGATACCTGCATGCGTGGGCTGACGGCGACATCTATCAACAGACGGAAGCTGGCGCCGTAGAGAAAACTGCGAATTGGGGACATCCTCACTTTATGCCGAACATGTCTATTCTGATCGGTTGGGATGGCAGCCGGAGACCCTGGACAGTTCACCTCGGGCCGGAAGTCTACCTGCAATCTTCATTTAATCACCAGTTCCTCCCGCATATCGCGGTCAAAATGGGGATCACATACAAATTCAATAAACAATGAAAAATTTAGCAATTCTTATTTCCTTGACCTTGGTGATGTTCTTGTCCGCTTGTGAAAAGGAAGGATTTTATCAGGGTGACCATTTCTTCGTTAAAAACGCAGGTGCAGAAATGCCGGTTTTTGTCAAAGGCAACATCCAATCCGGCACGTTTATTTTATTTCTGCACGGGGGCCCTGGCGGGAATGCTTCGCTTCCTTCTTTCATGCCGGTTTCCAAAGAGCTCGAACACGATTATGCCTTTGCGTACTGGGATCAGCGGGGTTCTGGCTTGGCGATGGGTAATCCGGATCCAGGTACGTTTACGGTTGAGCGATTTGTCGATGACCTCGATCTGGTGGTAGAAACCATCAAGCGACGGTACCAAAATCCCCGAATTGTGTTTTATGGCATCAGTTGGGGAGGAGCCCTGGGGAGCGCCTATTTGAGTACCAGCAATCTGCAGGACAAAATTGACGGATTCATCTGCATGGACAGCGGTCATAATTTGTTGGAAGGACTTCCTAAATCTGTATTGTTTGTAAAAGATTATGCGCAACAGCAGATCGATCTGGGAATTGATGTGGCCTATTGGACAGATGCGCGCGATTGGTGCGCCACCCAGCCCGACATGACCAAAAAGGAAAACTACTTTAAGTATGACGGATACCTGACTAACACCAACGCTTACCGCAAAGATCCTCACCAGGAGGTAGAAGGGCCGGAAGTGGGTGCGCTGGGTACCATGAATTCATACCTGTCCCTGGCAATTTTTTTTAATGGCAAGTACCTGAGGCCTCGCTTTAATATCCTGGCCTTGAACCTGAGCCCTGCTATGGCCCGGATCAAGACACCGACCCTGGTGATCTGGGGCAGGCACGATGGCGTAAATACCATTGAGATGGGTTATGATGCGTATAATAGCATTGGAGGTCCGGGTTTTCAGGAAAAGGAGCTGGTTATTCTTGAAAATAGCGCCCACGAAGGTTATATTGAAGAGCAAGACTTGTTCATCCATTCTTTCCGGGGCTTTGTGGATAGCCTTTGAAGAATAGATTGATCTCCTTCAAGAATTTTCCACCGGAAGAAAAGATAGCTGCTCACTGTAATGTTGAGCCAGGATACCGTGGGGGCACCCTCCTTGGAACCACTTTTTTCCCACCCATCATTCACCTCAAAATCATATTAAAATGAAAGCAGCAATTTATACATCTTACGGAGAGCCGGAAGTAGTCAACCTAGGGGATCTGCCCAAGCCCACTGCACAGGACCATGAAGTCGTGGTGAAAGTAAATGCCGCCACCGTAACCTCCGGCGATTGGAGGATGCGTGCAGGGGTACCGTTTGCCATCCGAATTTACAATGGACTATTCAAGCTCAAAAGGACCATTTTAGGCCATGAGTTTTCGGGGGTGGTAGATCGCGTTGGTGCACAGGTAACCCGGTTTAAAGTAGGGGATCCTGTTTTTGGCACCACCGGTGAGGGAGCTGGGGCTCATGCCGAATTTGTTGCCGTACCTGCGGATGGCATTGTTGCCCTAAAACCCGATGCTATACCTGACGAAAAAGCCGCGGCGCTACCCGTCGGGGCATTGACGGCATTTTATTTTCTCCGGCAAGCTGATGTCAAGAAAGGCCAAAAGGTATTGATCTACGGAGCCTCAGGAAGCGTTGGCACCTATGCGGTCCAATTGGCAAAACATTTTGGTGCAGAAGTTACGGCGGTTTGCAGCGGTGCGAATGTGGAATGGGTGCGTTCGCTGGGCGCCGGTAAGGTGATCGATTACCAAAAGGAAGATTTCACGAAGCAAAAGGATTCGTATGATGTCGTCTTCGATGCGGTAGGCAAGGCTTCGTTCACGAAGAGCCGAAATGCATTAAAGCGCAGGGGTATTTATCTTACGGTTGCCATGGATCTGAATTTGATATTCCAATCCATCCTAACGTCATTGACCAAACGGTATAAGCTGATATCAGCCGTATCGAAACCCACCCTGGATGACTTTCGGGTCATCATCGACCTGGCCGAGCAGGGATCCCTTTCTCCGGTCATTGATCGTACTTATCGATTGTCGGAAATACAGCAGGCGCACCGGCATGCAGAAACGGGCCACAAGAAGGGAAACCTGGTGTTACTGCCGTAAAGGGTGGAATGATATTCTGGGACTCTCGCAAAAGCTCAGAGACGCAAAGGGTGTCGTTATGACATGCATAATAACATCAATCCTTTTCTCCTTTGCGACTTCGCGGCTTGGCGAGAAATATAATTACTACTCATTGTTTTCTCGCAAAGTTGCAGAGACGCAAAGATATTTGGATAATATTGGTGTAGGCAAGGTTATATCAATTATTTCCTCTTAGCGTCTGGGCGAGGGAAAATTAAATAAAATCACTTCTTTATATCTCGCAAAGCTGTCAAGGATGTTTTAATGACAGGCATGAAAATACCAATACCTTTCTTCTTAGCGTCTTGGCGATAAATTAAATAAAATCTCTTCTTTGTGTCTCGCAGAGACGTAGTGACGCGAAGGTTTTTGGATAACGCAGATAATAGTGAGAAAATGAACTTTCTAGGATCATCGTTGAGATACTTGTTCTAGGATTCATGTAGAACTTGGTCAGGGATGATTGGAATCCGTTTATGAAGAAATTCTGCATTATGAACTTATTAAAGTTGGCTAAATATTACACGTCAGCAATCAATTCCAGTAATTTGGAAGGAAGTTAAAATGGATTTAGGTTTTCTTCCTGAAATAAAGTATTGATTGAACTAAAATCTGTGGAATCGATCGCTCAAGTTCACTACAAGCAAGTACTCACCTACCTAAGGCTAACTGGATTGAAGCTTGGAATGGTGATCAATTTTAATGAAGCACTAATAAGAAATGGTATAACCAGGATGGTTAATAGGTTGTAGTATGACTTTGGGTGATATAATATTCTAGGATACTAAAAAGCAAAGTCGCAATGTAGTTTGATTTGATTGACATATCTCGCTGATAAGCAAAGGAATTAAAAGGAGGGGAATGATTGATTCAATGGTCTCGCGGCATTTGGGCAACAAGGGTTCAAAGTACAGATCAATGGTTGGGCAAGAAAATATCGGTATCTTTGCCTGCTCGTGCCTTGACATGAAATAACAAAATCATCTCTATTAACTCACGTATTTGCACAGACGCAAGGTTATCAGAGAATAAGGCTAGGGCGAGAGAGTACATAATAAATTTCCGCATTGCGACTTGGCGACTTCGCGGGAAATGGAATTACAAACACTTAACATCTTACCAATATATCGGACAAAATGGCATTATACTGGAATTATGTAATTTTGTTTCCATTGTTCACGGTATAACATTTAATATTTTTATTATGCGAAACAAATTTGTCGACTATTTTTCTAAAATATCACCCCTGTCCGAGGAAGAATCAATAGGCATTGCAGAGAGCATGCGCACAAAGACATTCAAAAAAGGAGAACATTTATTGAGAGAAGGACAAGTAGCAGTCAGTACGTACTTTGTTCTTGAAGGCTGTGTAAGGGAATATATTTTGACCGATGGCGAAGAGAAAACAACCAATTTCTTTACTGAGGAGCAATGGGCCATTTCACTAAACAGTTTTACGCAAACTTCTGCAAAACACAACTGGATTTGTGTGGAGAATACCACGGTCGTCGTAGGTGACGAGCAACAAGCCCAGGAGCTATTTAAGCGCTTTCCGCGCTTTGAAACTATATCGCGAACCATTATGGAGGCAGCTTTTGCCGAACAAAAAGAAGCACTGGCATCCTACTATACCGACTCTCCTGAACAACGCTATCTAAAGCTCTTAAGATCAAGGCCTGGATTAATACAGCGAATACCCCAATATCAAATAGCCAGTTATATAGGCGTAAAACCAGAATCGCTGAGCCGTATCAGAAAGCGGATCGCATCCGAAAATATTTAGGCTCCTCGCAATGCAGTAGCTTTGAAGCCTTTTAGGATCAGCCAAATACTCAGGGAAACCTCAAACAAACCGCCCGGGATCGCCAACTGAACCCCAATGTTCTGTCCGAATAGTTCAAAGATTGTTCCAGCAATAAACACCAAATAACCCACGAAACCCCAGATAGCGAACCCTCGTGGGACTATCTTCGAAATATTCAGTAAATAGCAGAACATCAGGCCTCCCAAACCCCATATGGCCATTCCGATCTGATAAGCATAGAAATTCCCTTTTGTCAGGATTATTCCTATGGTTTCATAATGCTGTAATTCTTCGGGATCCGCATTAAGGTACATTGTACTCAGAGGGATGAGCAACATCAAAAAGATGGATCCGACGATCAGGATCACCGTAGCCGATATACCTGCACTCAGGTAGCCGTAACTCAATACCTTGTTGAAGGGTTTCAGAATAGGAACCATAAGAACCGGTAGACCAATATTTACAATCGTGTGTACCAATGCAATGAGGATCACACCGATTACAAGTAATGATTGATTGGAGCTTAAATTACGTAGTGAATCAGTTTCGCTGGTTACTGAAGCAACAATTCCGCTTCCAAGTCCATAGGAAACAAATGCAAGAAGGAAAAAGATACCAAAGGTACGGGCAATGGTTTTGTGAGATTTCATGCTCTTAAAATTTTGTCATTATTGGATTAATTATTGGGATCTCCAGCTGTACTATACGGTAATGACCACGTTTCCTCTTTTGTGACCTTTCTCTACATATTTATGTGCTTGGGGAATTTCCTCCAATGGATAAACGCGGTCAATTACTGGCTTGAGCTTCTCTTGCTCAACCAGTGATTTTAAATTCAAGAAAGCATCTTTTGGCGTCAAAGGAGTTCCATGATCAATGGAAATATATTTGCCATTTGGACTCAATGCTTTTTTACTCTTTTCTTTAAGTTTTGAGGATTTGGAGTTTCCAACTGCGTCTATAATGTACTTATAGGTTGTCAATTGAGATTCGGCATTTCCTGTGGTGTAATCAATCATCTCATCACTACCCAAGGACTTGACCAATTCGAAGTTTCGACGACTGCATACAGCAGTGACGTGTGCGCCGGCATGCTTTGCCAATTGGATGGCCATGGTACCAATACTTCCTGATGCTCCATAAATTAAGACTTTGTCACCCTTCTGTATGGTGGTCTTTTTCAATAAATGTGACGCAAGCAAACCACCATAAGGGATAGCGGCAGCTTCCTGAAAACTTATATTTGCGGGCTTAAGCGCTAGATTCCAATTCTCAGGCAGGCAAATGTATTCAGCGTAAGAGCCGAAATGTCGCTTTGTCGGCGAAATTGAGCCATAAGCAAATACTTCATCACCAATATTAAAAGCAGTAACAGCATTTCCTTTACCTGCAATTATCCCGGAGGTGACCATTCCTAAAATTGGGTTTCTTGGTTTTCCAAAGCCGAAAATCAATTGGACCATAAATCGGGCAATCGGTGACGCCTTTAATCCTCGAATAAGTACATCACTGGTCGTTACTGAAGTCGCCTTGATCTTAATGAGTACCTCATTATCTTTTGGAGTTGGCTTTTCAACTTCTGTTAATATCAGGTTTTCGTAGCTTCCATACTGTTGACATTCAATTGCTTTCATCTTTTTTATTGTTTTGCGATATGTTCTGATAACAAAGCTATCGGTATCGCATTTCGATTTCATTGACTTGGGTTAAGAAATGACATCTAACCCATTTGAGTGGATGGCTTCCGGGTGTCAGGGGATCAGGGGATCCGGGCGTCCGTGGTTCGGAGCTCGAAATTTAAAATCACAAATCGCTATTCTTAAATAAGTCAGGGCATCCGGGCGTCCGTGGTTAGGGACTCAAAATCTTAAATCACAAATCGCTAATCTTAAATACTTAAATAGTCAGGGCATCCGGGTGTCCGTGGTTAGGAGCTCGAAATCTTAAATCACAAATCGCTATTCTTAAATAAGTCCGGGCATCAGGGCGTCCGGCTAACGAAAATAGGGTAATCCTTCCATTGGTATCTTTCACCACCTGGTAGAATGTTATTATCTTCAACGAGAAGGATCCTTGGTAACCATGCAGCTGGACTATTTTTACATTGACTCAAAAAACCAAAAAATATGGGACTTAAAGTAATCGGAGCGGGTTGGGGAAGAACTGGCACCGAATCATTGAAAAAAGCACTGGAACTAATCGGATTTGGTAAATGCTATCATGCGTTCGAACTGATTAAGGATGGCAAACGAATCGTGTATTGGGAGCAATTGGCCCGTGGTGAAAAGCCCGAGTACGACAAACTGTTTGAAGGCTATCAGTCTGCGGTAGATTTTCCTTCAGCGATGTATTACAAAGAGTTCATGGAGCAATATCCCGACGCCAAGGTCATACTTTCTTACCGTGATGCTGCAAGTTGGTACGAGAGTGCTTCAAAGACCATCCTCAGGTCACTGCCATCATTTCTGATCCCGGTGACTCGTTTTATTGGATTGTTTAATAAAAACATCAGCTACTTTCCACGTACTTATGCGATCATGATGAACTTAATTCACGACCAGTTCATGGAAGGTAAAAACAATGACCGCGTGTTTATGATAAACTTGTACAACCAGTAGGTAGAGGATGTCAAGCAGACCGTGCCACCGGAAAAGCTTCTGGTGTTTGAAGCACGAGAAGGATGGGAGCCTTTGTGTAAATTCCTGAATGTACCAATTCCTCAGGTTCCCTATCCGAGAGGAAACGACAGCGATCAATTTCACAAAAGATTTAAAATTTCCAATTTTATTAAAGAATTTGGCAGGAACAATAAATAACACGAGCCATCTTTATCGTTCCATTCCGTTTTACAAACAATAAATAAGTTAGATGAGCTCATTCAGGCCATAGGAAGTGAAATTAATTGACGTTGCCCGTTTAAAGATTGCCTTGCAATTATGTTGAAATTCTTTCGGAAAATACGTTTTGACCATATGAGTGAGAACAAAGCCTTGAAATACCTGAAATACGCTTTCGGAGAAATCGTCCTTGTTGCCATTGGTATACTGATTGCGCTGGGGGTTAATAACTGGAATGAAACCCGCAAGAATGCCATTACAGAGCATGAGTACTTGGTTGCATTGCTTGAGGATTTTGAAACAAACCTTACGAAATCAAACGAGATCGTTAAAAGAATTGGAGATGACATTCCCCAGTTGATCGGATTGCTGGAACAGTCGGCCCTCGAAAAACCGACTATTTCTGTTGATTCAATTAATAATGCCTTTTCAAAGGTCAATGATATGCCCACGTATAGTAGCACTGACAGAACGTATAATAATTTGGTGGGCTCTGGTGATTTAAAGATAATTAATGATGAAAGCCTTAAAACGAACCTGGCCAACTATTATAAATCGCTGTATATTTTAAATCTGGTGCAGCAAACGCATGAATCGGAGCTTGTCCAATCCTTCCAGCCTTTTATTATTGAATTTCTCGACTTCCAGGCTGTCAGGCCTCTGATCATTAAGGAATTTCCATTGCCTGGATCTTTCGAAACAACTAAAATCCTGGAAGTGATGAAAACACGCCGGTTCAGGAATATCGTTGTCCTCAAGTGGACGATACTTACAGATTTATTGGATTTAAACCGTAATCTGGAGCGCATAAACCAATCTATTGTAGATCAGTTGAAACAACTTGCGATGTAAGACAGGATCGCGCTGACGTTCTTCCTAACCTGTTCTGGTTAAATGAGAAATGATAACTTTATTCCTTGGTCAACCTGACAGGTTGCAGAACGGGACTTGATCAAAAGGCATGGTCAACAGATTACAATGTGACTCGAATTTTTTATGGCAGCTCCTTAAACTTAGATAGTGGATGATGGAAACAATAGCAGATAAATTTCTTGGAACATGGGATTTGGTGTCCTGGACCATAGAAACCAGCGATGGAAAAGTTGAATCTCCATTTGGTGACCACGTTTCTGGCCAGATTACCTACGAAAGCAATGGGATCATGTCCGTACTGATTATGAAAAACGACCGGCTTCCATTTCGCAGCCCGGATCCGTTGGAAGGTAGTCCGGAAGAAGTGCTATCCGCCTGGAACGGATTTATTGCTTATTGTGGAAGTTACGAGCTCAATGGTGATCTGAATGTCGTAATTCACCAGATTAAAATAAGTTCATTTCCAAACTGGGTTGGTCAAAATCAGGTTCGCAGATTTAATTTCAATGAAGACTTACTAACTCTGAGCACCGACTTCATTGGTTCAAGGAAACATAAACTTATCTGGAAGAGAATGACCACTCATCGTGTTTCCCGACACTAATGCCGGTTCCTGTTGTTAGATAATATCGATCCTTCAAAGCTTTGATTGGAAATTCAATGATCAAACCTGTTTTAAAATTGCCTCAATTAAATGGTAAAATTCTATCGAAAATTACGTTATGACTTTATGAATCAGAACAAAGCCATAAAATACCTGAAATATGCTTTCGGAGAAATAGTCCTTGTAGTGATTGGTATCCTGCTGGCATTGCAGGTTAATAATTGGAATATTGGCCGGAATAACGCTAAAGAAGAAATTGCATTATTGAAGCAGCTTGAAAATGAGTACAGCGAAAATTTAAGAGAAGTTGATGAAAAGATCTTCATGCGTACTGCCATCCTGAGCTCCATCAGTCAGTTGTTTTTTTACATCGATAATGGTATAACTGGCGTACCCCTGGATACCGTCCGGAAGCACGTGCGCCGTACTTATTCGCAACCCACTTTTGATGGCCCGGATGGTGTGACATCGGAACTTCTTAATTCTGGAAAGCTCTATTTGATCAATAATTCAGAATTAAGAATCCAGTTATCCAACTGGAAAAATACGGTACAGAAGATGCTGGAAGAGGAACAATTACTGGTCAATATGGATGTTAACTTTTATTATGAATACATGCGTCAGCATTTCAATTCACGGAAAATGGGGGGTGAGCAAACAGAAGATAAAGCAACGAGTGTCTTCCTGCTCTCGGATAGTAAAAAAAGTAACATTTTCAGGATACCGGGAGTAAATGACGAATCCGAATACAAAAAATATTTGAATGATCCAGCTATATCCAGTTATCTGATTTCGATCAATAGCTACTGTCGCAATGCAAACATTCAGGCTAATGGGTTGAAGAAAAAAATAGAAAGGATTTTGGAAATCATTCACATTGAATTGAAATCCAAGGTGAAATAAATAGGTCTCAACTGCAGCAGGTATAATCTATCATTAAATTGTTTCGAAAAATAATTTCAATTTTGTCTGGACGGGTAAATCAAAAAGGTAAACCCGATTACTATCCGCTGTTTCAAAAAGTAGAATTTGAAAACCTGCTTGACAACATGTTGTGGATGAATCAATAGATTAAAATGATGCTGGAGGAAACCGATTTGCTTATCAATAAAATATTGGAAGAGACCACAGCTGAATAACATGAACAAGTTTTAGTCATCTTGATATCCTCATTTGATATCAAAAAGAGGGTTAACCTTACCCAGCCAGTTTCTGCGTTGGATTAGTTTTTATTCATGCAACTTAGGTTACAGACTCCGGTGTGTCATAAGGGTATATTTAGGTCATGACACACCGAGATAAACTTAAAGGTGTACTACTGGCATTCGTATCGGTGATTGCCGTGTCCAATGTCTATATTTTCAGTAAGGCGGCTCTGGGTGAGGTCAGTTTTCCACAGTTTGGTGTGTACTGGTTTTCGCTGGGGCTATTGTGGATATTCCTCTACGGATGTACGCAACGCACATACCGGACCATCATTGCATTGACCAGGAGAAAGAAATGGATTTTGATTCTGTTGGGTATCATTGAAGTTGCTGGAACCTATTTTTTCTTCAAAGCCATTCATACCATTTTCAATCCGGCTATTACTTCCTTTTTAGGCAATGTATCACCAGTTTTTGTTATTTACCTGAGTTTTTTGTTCCTCAAAGAACGTTTTAATTACCTGGAATTGGCTGGCATGCTGCTTGCTGTTCTTGGCGCATTCATTATTAGTTACCGCGGAAGTACATCGATCCGTGACATGTTTATCGATGGTACTCAATATGTCATTTATTCCAGTTTGCTTTCTGCGGTAAGTTCGGTGATCACCAAAAAAAATATCAGGAACATCCATCCGGTCATCCTGACGACTAACCGGAGTTTGTTTTTATTACTGTTCTCTTTGATCGCATTGATTGCCGGGCATCAGACTCTGGCCATTAGTTTCAATGCCTTTACCAATATTTTCATTGGCGCCTTGCTGGGACCTTTTTTAACCGTTATCGCCGGATACCTGGCATTGCAGTACATCCCATTGTCTCAGCGAGCTATCATTAACAGCACGAAAGGCCTCTTTGTACTCCTGGGTGCCTATTGGTATTTTGGTGAATTCCCGCAGACCATGGCATTGATCGGAGGATTGATTACCATCGTTGGGCTATTGCTCATAGTATTTGGGAAGACCAGGGTGGAGGATTCCATTCAGAATTTGTAAGTCAACCAATTCACTTGTTCCGGCAACCTCAAAAGAAAACCTGGCAAGGCAGGTGTCTGGCTATTGTCCGTCCTAAGGAAGAGTCAGGTGAAACCTTATTGAGGCAACGGCGGAAAGGCTTAAAAGCGATGAAGTGGTCAGAACCATGAACTAAATTGCAAGTCTTGAACAGAAAGAATGAATAACTTCATGTTTTAAAAAAAGGGAGGTCCACCTTGCCATTCGCTTTGGTATTTTCTTCTTAATTTGGATAACCAATAAGCTGGCTATGGGTATCTTTTCTTTTAGCGTTTACATCAACTCACCACAGGAGAAAGTATTCGATTTTCTCACTGATCCATCAAACCTTTCAAAATGGAATTCAACATTTGAAGCCGCTAAGTGGACTTCTGATGATGCACCGGAGGTGGGTTCGAAATATCAGGTGTCCGCAAAATTATTGGGCCGTCATAAAGAAGGATTTTTTGAAATCATCCACTGGGATCGGCCGGTCCAGTACGGTTATCAAATGGTAACCACTTTTTTCCCTATCAAAAGTCTGGAAACCATCATTACAATGGAACGAAAAGATCAGGGCACGCTGACAACTTTTAGTTCCAGCTTTGCAATTGCCCGGGCTTTGCAGTTTGCTGAAGGATTTTTTACCAGAATGGGTGAAAAGCAGGATAAAATTAATTTGGAAAAAGCAAAGAAAATTCTGGAGTTGAATAATCATTAGAAAAACGCCAGGGATTACGCGGAGCACGTGCATTTCAACAATTCACGACCGCTAATATAATATATGCAGAGGCATGAAATCTATATGCAGGTGCCTGTTTTTCAAATTGTAACTCGCATGCTCCATCGCAATAAATGGAATTATTGTTTAGATTTCATGGGTCAAAACTTTTTTCAATGAAATGTTCTGTGCTGTATAAAGGAATAATTGCCTTCTTATTTACCCTGCTTGTCACAGGAGTGTCTGCGCAGGTGTGGGAGAACAGAACCATTGACAGCCTGTTCGCCAATTGGAACAACGCCCATTCCCCGGGTTGTGCACTGGGTATCATGAAGGATGGGCAACTGATTTATTCCAGAGGTTATGGCATGGCTAATCTGGAGTACTCCATACCGAATACCGACACAACGGTTTTCCGGATTGGTTCAACTTCCAAGCAATTCACAGCGGCCTGCATCATCCGCCTGGTCGAGCAAGGTCGATTAACCCTCGATAAAACATTGCAGGAAATATTTCCGGATTTTCCGGACTACGCCAAAAAAATTACCATCCGGCATCTGCTCAATCACACCAGTGGTATCCGCGATTACCTGCAATTGTCATTTTTAAAGGGTTTGGGAGACGATGATTTTTACACAGATGACGATGTCATGGCCTGGCTGGTTAATCAGAGGGACCTTAATTTTGAGCCGGGAGCTGAATTTTTGTACAGCAACTCCGGTTATTGGCTGCTAGGACAAATCGTCCTTGAAGTTGCCGGTATGAATCTGGCTGAATTTGCTGCCCGGGAGCTCTTTCAACCATTGGGTATGGAGCATACCCATTTCCACAACGATCATACCCGGATTGTGAAGTACAGAGCTTCCGGGTATGTTCCGGATCCCCGGGATGGATACAGAATCAGTATGACGACGCTGGACATGATAGGGGATGGAGGCATTTTCACGACCATTAAAGACCTTAAAATATGGGATGACGCTTTTTACAATTCCACTGTTTTAAGCAAATCATTCTGGGAAATGATGACTCGACAGGGGATCCTGAACAATGGTGAACAGATTGATTACGCCAGCGGGTTATTTATTGGGAATTACAAAGGTTTAAAAATGATCCGGCATGGCGGCGCATTTGTTGGATTTCGCGCAGAGATGTTGCGCTTTCCGGAGCAGCACGTCACGATTGCCATACTGGCCAACCGGAGCGATGCCCGGCCGTCCAGTCTCGCCAATAAGGTGGCGGATATTGTCTTGAAAGATGTAATTCCCGCTCAGGAAAAAATACAGACGGATGATGGAGTGGTCCCTGCCCGGCAACCTGAAAAATTGAACCTGGAACAGCTTGCTGGAAATTATGAGCTCCAAGCCGGAATGGTTTTGAAAGTGACCATTGAAAATGACACACTGGTCGTGGAACAAAGCTGGGATAAGGTCGACTATCACATCGTCCGGACAGACGGCAATACATTTGTTATTCCGCATAATGACGGCATCCTATTCACTTTTTCCAAGGTGGAAGACGGATTTAGTCAGCAACTGGAAGTGCTTCAAAGTGGTAACAAAATGCATTTATACCGTAAGCCAACCATGGATCCGTCCCAGGTAAATCTCGCGGATTATGCGGGCGATTATTACAGTCAGGAATTGGATGTAACGTATCATTTCCGGTTGGAAGACGACATCCTGGTGGTGCAAATCGATAAAAAAGCTACTGCGGCTTGCAGTATATCCGGTCCCGATGCCATCAGCATGTATCTTGGTCTGGCGCGGTTTCTGCGATCTGGAGGCAAGATTACCGGTTTTGAACTCGATTCCGGCCGGGTGAAAAACCTGAAATTTGAAAAGCTGAATTGAGGAGCTATATGGACCACCAAACCAACTAATCGGTATCTGAATGATTCTGCGGACCTTAAAAAACGAATCAAAGAGCAAAACTGGTTTGCCGTAATTCTGGAAGTTATAATGGTCATCCTCTGGGTGACTCTGGCGTTTCAGATCAACAGTTGGAATGAAAACCGGAAGGACCGAATTGCAGAACAGCATATTTTGAATGGACTCTATCATGAATTTCTTGCTGCTGAAAAAGAAATAACGGCAGATATGAAAAGCCGTAACCATTACATTCGCACGCAACGGGTTATTGAACAAATCCGTCTTAATCATTCCCAGGTACCGTTGGATTCCGTGCGCCAGATCGTTGAAAATCTTGCCAGTTACCGGTATTATACCCCAACACACCCAATCCTGCAGGACTTGCAAACTTCTGGTCGATTTGATTTGATCGAATCCGCTGAGGTCCGGGATCAACTGTCCTCTTATTTGCAGGAAAAAGACCGCCTGGCCGTAATTGAAGAAAGAGAACGCTCCTTTGTCGCCAATTATATTGAACCCTACCTGACTAAGCATCTGGATTTATTGCAGCTTAATTCGGATGACTTGAAAGCAGAGTCGGATCAGTATCGGATTTTTATCGAAATGACCTACGGTCAGGAATTCGGGAGCTTACTTTTTTACAAAACGAAGCGAACCTCTTCGGCTCTATCCTATTCCCAAAGAGTCCTCGATCTGATCAAATCCTTGCAGGTTTTACTCAATGAGGCCAAAAATTGAAAAGCTTCACTAAAAGCTTAAAAAGTAATTTTTTGGGCATTTGGATTTAAAATTCTAATCAGGTAATTTAAATTTTCAAGAATGGGAGTCAGACACTTAGTAAGATTTAAGATTTAGGATTTAAGATTTAGGATTGATCGTATTTTAATTACTTTAACAATCTCTAAAGTTCAGAGCCATGAACTTTCTCGGTTAAAATGAAAAAAGCAATATGCTGGAATTCGAATTAAACATCATTATCAACCGGCCCATCGAAGAGGTTTTTACTGTTTTGAGCGACCTTGAAAATGATCTGAAATGGCGGCGGGAGTGGGTGGATGCCCAGAAAACAACCGAAGGGCCGATTGGTGTCGGAACCCGGTTTAGCCTTTTTGCTAAATCCTTTGGCCGGCGGATGGAGACCGTTTACGAGACCACCAGTTACCAGCTAAACCAAATCGTCGCCTGGAAAACCATAGTAGGTCCACTTCCGCTGTCATTCGAGCGGATTTTTGAGCGAGCCGAAGGTGGCACACGATTCAAGATCAGGTACCTGGCGGATGTACACGGGTTTCTCAGGTTATTGTTATTGCTCTCTGCCGGATTGGTCAAGCGACAACACCGGAGTGATCTGCAACGGGTAAAAGAGTTGATGGATATTAGTGCATTGTGACGAATATGCTTATCCAATGACAATGCCAAAAGCGATTTAATCCGAGGCTACTTCTGGCTAATTAATTGATTGCCAATACCATAGCTAACTTTTGTACATTTTGAATCAGGTTGTCTCAAGAAGAATTGGAGGGTTATGAGTGAGGATTGTTGGGAGGGTTAAGAATTTCGGAGTAAGACTATTGCATAATTGGTACAGAGGTTTTACATTTGCATCCTGCTTGGAACAAAGCGTTCCAGGTTACTGAATGAAAGTCCGGTAGTTCAGTTGGTTGGAATATCCCGCTGTATAGCGGGAGGATCGCGGGTTCAACTCTCGGGATCTTGATTCGGTCCCTGAATTCTGGAATTTAACTACGGTCCGGTAGTTCAGTTGGTTAGAATACGTGCCTGTCACGCACGGGGTCGCGGGTTCGAGTCCCGTCCGGACCGCCTTCGCTCGCCATGGTTTTGTTGAAACTATGGCGAGCTTTTTTATTTTAGACAAGTCGCTATATAATGTTTTTTACTGTTTGCAGAGCCAACTTGCATTAAACCCTTTTTGCCCTTTAAAAATTATCGCTGCATAAATTCAAATAACTGAAGAGGCCGATCTGTGTTTTCCACCCGAAATACTTTTATTTCCATGGATTGCTTGGGCTGACCATAATTGTAGAAAATGGTGATTTTCAAATAGGTGGGATGGTCATTATCAGCATAGAGTTCATTTAAATTTATAACCCATTTCCCTTGAAGGTCATTGTCCAGGAATAGTTGTGCGCTGGAATACCTGGCGGGTACATCAGTGTCCTTGCTGGGTGCGTTTTCCCAGGTATCGTAACTTCCGTACGGGTTAATGAAATCCAATCCAAACTCAACAGCCGGCTCGTTCCATTCAAGAACCAGGCGGGTCCCTTCTTCAGATAAGGTATTCCCTTCCAGTTGTGCTTCCTCCAGCAACTCACTGTCGTGTAAGTGAAGCAGATTCAATAATTCGGTGGTTATAAGATTATCCTCCCCGCTGGAATCATATTCCTGACCGGTTAACGCTTCGGAAGCGTTTCCAAAATGGGTGTAAAAAGTCATGGCGTTTTTATAATCAGCAGCTTCTGCATATGCATTGGCCAAGTCCCGATAGGCTTGTGCCGGCATGGTATTATTAGCTAGGATGGATTCAAATAACGGCACAGCAAGATCGTAATTGCCGTGTTTTTCCTGGATATATGCCAGGGCTTTGATTACCTCAGGTCGATCGGAAAACCGTTGAACAATTTCCTCCTTAAGTAGATCGGTTTCTGCAGTATTGTTCCAACGGGTTAAAAAGTAATCGCAGACATCCAGATAATAATATGGATGGTTGGCGTGATTCTTTTTTTGCTGTTCATGGATAGCCCAAGCTTTCTTGCGATTTCGCACAGGTATCAGGCCTTGCAGGTAAGTTGACTGAAAAGGCAGATAGTTTTCTGGCCTCGCGGCGGAAGCGATCAAACTATCCAGTAGCATTTTTTTGTCAAAGCTGCGATCGACGTCCATTTCATCCAGGCTTGCCTGGCCTTTAGTATTGAGGATGATCACTCCTCCGGCACCCCGGGGACCATATTTCGCTATTCCCGAGTTGCGATCAAGTATGGCAACCCTTTCAATGTCAGAGCCCACCAAATAGGTAGGAGGGTTCTCGGAAATCGTTCCGTCGGTGTCAAATAATGCCGGTGGATTGGATATTTGCACGCCATCTTCAGAGGAGAAATTATTAACAAATCGCTGGAGAAAAACAAATATGCCTTCTGCTTCCCGGACCACCCGCATATTGGGTACCAAAGCCTGCAGGGAGGTTAGAAAGTCAGGCCCTGCATTGATGAGCTGATTTCCGTCGATGATAGTCAAGGTGCCGGAAAAGCCATCTTTATCCAGGATGCCCCAGGAAGTTTTGATCAAATTCTTATTGGTTGCGTATTCTTTTAACAACTGATTTTGGCTCTTAGGTGCTCTTTTAACCTTGACTTCCACGATGTCCAGGTCCAGATCAGCAGGCTCAAGCCGGACATGGTAAGGGGATTGGATCGCGGACACTGATACGGTAAAAGTTTGCATTCCCAGATAGCTAAATACCAGGGTATCATCTGGATTTACCGGCAGGTTGTAATGGCCGGATTCATCGCTTTTTGTTCCATGATCCGTATGCTTAATCTGAATGTTGACATTGGGCAGCGGAGCATTATTGGCATCGGTTACCGTGCCGGTAATACGCTGAGGTTGTTGCTGGGCGCTGGCTAAACCAGGCAGGAGTGAGCAGAAGAGAGCCAAACACTTTAATAGTCCTTTGTAATTCATGTTCGTAGTTTGCTGCTTTTCCTGCAAGCAATGAAGCCGAACCGGCAGCTATTGTTGACTAACCCAATCTATGCAAGATAACAGAATTTGGTTGCTGCCAGCATCGATAGCCAGTGCAGGGGGGATTCAATTTATTAATTCGACCTGTAAGTTCACTCACAATCAGACTTCTCCTGAGGATCATCCATTCCCTCCCAATGAGCAAATACAAACACATCCCGCCTTGTTTCCTGCTTACTCATGACTTATTAATTCGTTTAGGAGCCCGTTTTTTAATAGTCAGCTTGGCATCTTGTAGCTTTCGCCCCAATTCATCATCCTTGGCCAATTGTAAGAAATCCTTTTCAAGACCTAGTACTTTCAATACATTCAGATAAAGGCCAATTCCCACACCCGGGTGACCCTTTTCGATTTTCACAAGCGTAGATCGCCCAATACCTGCACGTTCTGCAACTTTTTCACTACTTAGTTTTCGTCTTAAACGAGCCAGCCTTATATTCTCTCCAAATTCTGTAAGAATCTGCTGAGTTTTAGGTAATAATGTTGGTGTTTTGTTCGCCATAATGTTTCATTAAAAACACAAAAATACATTTTATTGTTTTAATATTAAGACATTATATAAATGTATAAGAGCAGTGCCTTAAGAATCCCATAGCCAAAATTCGGAGCTTTCGTGATAATATGGCGTTTAGGCTTTCATTGTATCATCAGAAGGTTTATAATCCTGGTCTGCTACCACGCTACACCTCGGTTCATTTTATAACTTGAGGGCATTAATGCTTTGAAAATGAGATTTCTTCCCTTTTTAATCGTAGCTGTATGGTCTTCAATCCAGCTATCCGCTCAGCAGCCGGCACGTCTACCGGAGAATAGCGCTGCCGAAAAATTTTTCAATCCCGCTGACCTGATGCTATTTGGCGCCTTTTATTATCCGGAACAATGGGACTCCTCCCAGTGGGAACGCGACCTGGATAACATGGGAAAGTTGGGCTTCGACTTCACCCATTTTGCCGAGTTTGCCTGGGCATTTCTGGAGCCAGAGGAAGGAAAATTTGATTTTTCCTGGCTGGATCATGCGGTAGATCTTGCGGACAAAGCAGGCTTGAAGGTGATCATGTGCACCCCATCGGAATGTCCGCCGGCCTGGATGGGTGAGAAATACCCGGAGATTTACCTGGTAGGAGAGGATGGCAGGCGTAAAGAACATGGCATCCGTGCCTATGCCTCAATCACCAATCCCGTTTACCGTAAATTTGTCCAGCGGATCACGGAAGAACTGGCCAGACATTATGGTGGTGACCCGCGCATCATGGGGTGGCAACTGGACAACGAGCCTTTGGCCATGCCCGATTACAGTCCCTCGGCCCGGGTAGCTTTTCAGCGGTGGCTAAAGGAAAAATACAGTTCCATCGACCAACTGAACGAAGCCTGGGTGGGAAGTTTCTGGAGTACCAAATACTTTAATTTTGAGCAAATATTGATTCCCAATCAGGGCTTGAATAATGAAGATAAACTCAGTCCGCATGCCCTCCTTGACTTTAAACGATTTACTGCCGACGCCACCGCGGACTTCCTGGATGAGCAGGCTGCCATCATCCGTCCATACAAACGGGCGGATCAGTGGATCACGACCAATTATACCAACGCAACGGCCGATTCCGATCCGCGCCGCACACGGCAATTGGATTTTCCCTGTTTCACCATGTACCTGGTCAGCGGACACAATCACCTGGGTGGATTAAATTTCCGCATTGGCAATCCCTATAAACTGTACGAAGCCAACGATTATTTCCGTCCGATCAGCGGCGTGACCGGTGTCATGGAATTGCAGCCTGGTCAGGTGAATTGGGCATCGGTCAGTCCGATGATCCAACCTGGCGCCATCCATATGTGGATCCTGCAGGCCCTCGGAGGTGGCAGTTCATTTGTGTGCACGTACCGCTACCGGTCGCCCATTAAGCACAGTGAGATGTATCACGATGGCATTGTAGGATTGGATGGGATGACCCTCAGTCAGGGCGGAGAGGAGTTTGTCCAGGCCATCGAGGAGATCAAAACGCTGAGAAAGGTTGCTGATGTCGGTGCTCCTATGCCAGATGAATTGTCGGGGAGAAGAACGGCATTCTTGTGGAGTCATGACGTCCAATGGGATCTGGATATCCAGCCGCAGACCGATTTGTGGGATACCTGGGACAACCGGAATCGCTATTCTTCGATCGTTAAGTCTACCGGAGCCCCTATGGACTTCATTGGAGAAGGGGCTGACTTTTCTGAATATCCTTTTTTAATTGCCCCGGCCTACCAACTGATTGATGAGAAACTGGTGGAAAAATGGACGGATTATGTGGAAAATGGAGGGCATCTCATCTTGACCTGCCGGACCGGTCAAAAAGATAAGGACGGACATTTCTTCGAAGCCGAGATGGCTGCTCCCATCAGCGCGCTAATCGGCGCCGATCATGAATTCCAGGATATGCTGTTGCCGGATCTGGAAGGCCTGGTGAAAACAGAAAATGGAGCATACCCTTGGAATTGTTGGGCGGAAATCCTGACACCCTACACGGGTACTGAAACCTGGGCGACCTATGACGATCAGTTTTACCGGGGAAAATCCGCAGTGGTTCATCGGCGCATTGGGGAGGGAAGTGTCACCTTCATCGGGGTGAATACGATAGATGGTCAACTGGAACGGGAGATGGTCCGGAAGGTATACAACCAAGCCGGTGTGCCGATCGGGGACCTTCCTGCCGGGGTGTTTGTAGAATGGCGTGACGGTTTGTACGTTGGTGTCAATTATTCGGGCGATCCCGTCGTTTTGCCCATCCCAGAACAAGGAAAAATCATCCTGGGAGAAAATCCGTTGCAGCCGGCTCAGGTGATGATCTGGAAAGAATAGGTTGTTTCAATTGGAATTTTCCGAAAGTGCCAGCCATTCCTCATAGCTATTCCCCGAATTCGTTTTCTATCCGTTGCAGAACCCGATTTGTTTCGGATAACTCAAGCAGTGCCTACTCCTTCATGCAAGTGTATTATTTCGATACCTGGGAGGAATGGACAGCAATTAAATAATTACCCTGCCGGGAAGATCAATTATGACCTTTGTCTTCAATTTACAGGATAACGAACCTGTCTGCAATTACCAGGAATAGGGGCTGTATAACACCTGATGGCTTTTCATAAATTCACCGAATTTGGAGTAAGCATCATTACCATGAAATTTTTCTTTTAGTGCAAGGAGTAAAGCCGACCGGTCGCCAGGATTGATTTGCAGTAAATCAGCCAATTTTTGCACTTCAGTTGGTTCGATGGTATAGAAATATTCATAGTCCGAATCACCGGTGAGTTCAGCAACCCGTTTGCCTATATCAGTGCCCTCAAATATTAATTGGTTCTTCGCATTGAAATACAACTGCATTGATATTTTGATCTCCGCACTTTCAAATTGATAAATTGTAATGCTGTTCATGGTATTAATCACCTATTGATGCTATTTCTGAATAAAATCAAACAAATCCGAAGGTAAGTTCCTTATCCAAGAAGCAAAACTTTAATTTCCGATGAATGCCTCAGAATGCCATAATCCTGGTAAAAGGTAACTTTCAAAAGGTCCGATCAGTGGATCACGACCAAGTATCCGGGTGAACCATCGTTTGGCTGATCCGAAGGTGATGATTTGGGAAATTATTGTAAACACTAAGGCAAAGAGGACACTAAGGACACCAAGGAATTGTTGAATGTTAAATGCTGAGTGCACTCCGGAAAAGCCAAAAACCCGGTGTCATCCCCGACTGACGTCGTCGCCCATGCCGGTACGGACGGGTTCGGCGGAAATGACATTAGGTTTATTGAAATTGACTTTCCGGAGTGAGGTCAATGCTGAATTTTGAATGTGGTTAAAGGATGGAAATCTGGGCTTTTTTAACGTCTTTAATCAAATAGAGAAAAACCTCTTGAACGTCTGTGTAGCCCTCTACGAAACCCTGTGATTAATTCATCAATAACGCTTTTTTCCCCAGGCCAAAACCTGTACGCCACTGGAGTAGTGTACCCGTGCCGGGGAGCCCTGAATCAAGTGACTGAAGCGCGGATACTGCACGGTTAGCGATTTTAAATCCAGTTGGAATACAGGCCATTCGAAGTGGTGAATTTCAAAACAATCCAGGGTCTTGGCGTGGTCCTGAAATAAGGCATACCGTTCGGTGAGGAAGCGATCCAGGGCGTTCTTTTGGACTATTGGTGCACCGATGGTGTATTCCGCCTGAAAGCGATCCCCGTAAGATGCATTGGTCGAGCGGTAGGTGTTTTCCTGCCGGCTCATCTGCGAGTGTCTGTAAGGCAGGCCGGAAAGGCTTTTGGCGATGCCACAGGAAATTCGCTTGCCTCCTTCAATGCTTAAAAAATAAACCCCCGTTTTATCCTGGTGCCGTACGTAAGTACGGATGTTGATCTCGTGAAAGTCCGATATCGGTGGAAAAGCAGGCAATATGCGCGGTCGGATGTTCTCCATGTCGAAAGCTACCAGGGACACCCAGGGCTGGCCTTCGTGTAAGTCGATGTCCAGCATGGCAGGCACGACTGTCCTTAGTAAACCGCAATCTACCGGCCAGTGGAGAAACAAGGCCCGGTTCCATTCCTGGTAATAACGCCATGGGCCGGAGGGCAGGGGCCAGGGGCGGTGCGCGGTGGCGGCAAGGATGTCTTGGTTTTTCATGGAAAATTCAATCAAATCAAATCTAATTGAATATACTTTGCCTCCAGAATTTCCTTGTAAGCCTTTTTCATTTTTTCAGAAAGAAAGGACCGGTCAATCCATTCCATTGCTCTGGGTTTGTTGCGAATCATCCGACTAAATACTCTGGTAATTTGCTTACCCGTAAGTCCAAGACCGCTGCCAAATTGTTCAAAATTTAATCGGTTCAAATTCTTCTTTTTTCCTGTTAAGGTAAGGGCAAGCTCTTCTTTATCATCCGGTAATACAATGGCCACATTCAGCAGGTCATAGGCAGGAGCGAGTACCCACCCGGAAGGGCTTTCAATCATGGAAAAATTTTTCAAATGCATGTCGTTATTCCCAGTGAGAAACGAGAACAGGACCAGTTCAAAATAGAATATCTTATCCAGTAAGGTGTTGGCAGAGTAAGTGCTTATTGCCTTACCCATTTTTTCGTAGGAGCTTTTATATTTATCATAGGCTTCGGTGACTTGAAACAGGTCTATCATATGGATCTTTTCGCCAGCATCTGTCCGGTCAATTCGTTTCGTGAGGTAGGAAAGCTCTCCGGAAGCCAAGCGGATCAAGGTTGAAGGTACTACCCGGATGTCAAAACTTTCCGCAATCCGCATGGTCACGTGTTCATTTTGAGGCATTCCCGGAAAGTGTTCGGAAGGTGGTTTGAAAATATATTGACCTCCTAATGCACCTACTACGATCAGTCTTTTCCCAGCTTGTTTTGTTACTTTATTCACCAGAGACATAGATAGTTTTGGCTGTACTCCCGGAACTGCTATGCTTCGTTCGACTACTTGCTTGGCCAGTTCATTCATCTGGTCCATTGAATAATCGATGTCCGGTGGAGTGCGGGTGCCAAAAAAATGCATGGAGCATTTTCCATGGAAGTTACCTTCTTCCTCGACAGATTGATAACAATACAAACACTTATTCACCATTTTCAAAGGTTGTGGGCTTTACACTTACTGCACCAATACAATTCTGACAGCAAGCCAGTAATAATCCCATGCGGTCATTCTTATTAATTTTCCAATTTTCGGAGGCAATATCCAGTAGCCAGCCTTCCGGGATCAGGCCATCAAAAAAGGGAAATAGCCGTCGGTCATAATAGGATTGGTGCGTCACCGGCATGGTGAAGGTGATGAACTGGTTCGGGTGATTCTGCAAGTATTGGTCATTGTATTGAAAGACATATTCTCCTTCATCGGTTTCAGTAATGATCCCGGCCAGTAAGTCCTTGTAATATACTTTGCCTTGTCTCATTGTTCCGGATCTTTGATTTTAACGGGAGCTAGCTTATGTCCGAACATATGGAGCACCAGATTAACCTTTTCCATGTTAAGGTTGGTTTTGCCTTGCTCAATCTTTCTGACGACGGTGAGAGCCACACCTGCCCGGTCAGCAAACTCCTCCTGGGTCAGCTGCACTTCTTTTCTGCGCTCTTTCACAAACTCAGCCAATGATTTCATTATATGCTTTTAGATATAATAACGCACAAACATACTAAATTATATGCTTTTGGATATAAAAACTAAAATATTGCACAATTTATATGCGTAAGCATATAAATTGTGGTAGGATTATGGTGTTAGACTAAAAGGACATTGATCGAACCGGCAAAATTTATGCCCAGGTTACTCGTGCCGTAATGAATCCACCGGATTGGCGCGTGCTGCTTTGACCGATTGAAAGCCGACCGTTAACCAGGCGATAACCATCGCGGACAATCCGGCACCCACCAGAATAAATGGATCAAAGTCTATACGGTAGGCAAATCCACTCAGCCACCGGGAGGATGCCCACCAGCTTATCGCAGCAGCCGGGACAAAGGCGATGAAGACCAGCACAATAAATTCTTTCGTCAATGCCATGGAAACGGAGCTTACCGAAGCGCCTAATATTTTTCGTATGCCGATTTCTTTGGTGCGCTGCTCGGCCGTGAAAGTAGCCAATGCAAAAAGACCCAGGCATGCAATGAAAATGGCTAAACCAGAGAACAGGCTAAACAATTGACCAATTTTTTCCTCAGAATGGTACAGCTTGTCGAAATTTTCATCCATAAATGTATAGGTGAAAGGCTCGGAGGCAGCATACTGCTTCCAAAGTTTTGCCGTGTTATCGACCAAAGTTTTGGCATTCCCTTCGTAACGCACCAGCAAGATGCCCGAGGGAC
The DNA here is from genome assembly GCA_020636135.1 of Lewinellaceae bacterium. NCBI lineage: Bacteria > Pseudomonadati > Bacteroidota > Saprospiria > Saprospirales > Lewinellaceae > Lewinellaceae bacterium. The sequence goes on along the minus strand of JACJYK010000001.1, from coordinate 3,727,508 downwards.
CCCGGTCTAAAAAAACGGCCAGCGGACGCACGTGATCATGAAAGCCATCGAAATTAAAATCTTTCATGATGCCGATGACATGATGCCGGATGAATACGTAAGCATTAGGGCTGTATAAAATCTCGTGTCCTTCAGCCTGGTCAAACCCAAACACTTTGGCGGCTGCTTCGTTGATGACCACGGCATTGGAGTCGCTGGGAAATTCTTTGGAAAAATAACGGCCGTCCTTCATCTCAAATTTCAAGACATCCTGGGATTCAAAATCGGAATAATAGCTGGCAACTACAGATTCTCCCTCAGAACCCACGCCACGCATCACAGTAGACATATAGGTTCCTGGAAATTTTACGGCCGTAAAACTCACCTTTGAAACGCCGGTTTGCTGGGCCAGGGCATTCCGAAAAGATTCACTGCTTTTCCCAAGACGGTGTACATCCTGAATCACCAGCACATTGTTCTTGTCAATGCCCAGTGGCTTTTGCAGCATGAAATGGATTTGCTTGTAAACCACGGAGGTGAAGATGATCAGGAAGATGGAAATGGCAAACTGGAAGACCACCAGTGTGCTGCGGATCCCTTTGCTCTTAACACCTGCACTTACTTTGCCTTTTAAAACTTCTACCGGGCTAAATGAAGTGAGGTAAAATGCCGGATAGCTTCCGGCCAATAAACCAACGATCAAAAAAATCAGCGCAATGCCCAAAAAGAACCGGGCATCCAGCAAATTGGCCGCAGTCAACATTTTCCCCGAAAGCAAATTGAACGTGGGCAATAAAAAGTAGCAAAGTACTACGGCCAATGTAACCGCTACCAAACTGTAAAGCATCGATTCGGACAGAAATTGCAGTATCATCTGGTGGCGAAGCGAGCCCAGCGTTTTGCGCAAACCGACTTCCTTGGCCCGGCTGGCCGATTGCGCAGTCGACATATTCATAAAATTGATGCAGGCGATTGCCAATATAAACAGGCCGATGCCTCCAAAAACAAGCAGGTACAACAGACTTCCACTCGGTTCTATATCATCCTGGGAAGTTGATTTTAAATGAATGTCGGTGATTTTTGTGGAGTAATATTCATAATCGCCTCCCGCCTGGCGAAACTGATTCAGATCGTTGCCCAGGAATTTCAACAGCTCAGGGGCTACGTACTTGGTTGCCAAACCTGCCAGCTTTTTCTCCACATCTGCAACGGATGCGCCTTCCCTCAATAAATAATAGGTGTATACGCCACTATTGAGCCAGGCATCCACGTCGAAGTAATTATCCGGCCCGTATGCGGAAAGGAGTGCATTAAATCTGAAATGGGAGTTGGATGGGCAATCCGCGGCCACTCCGGTTACTTTATAGGTTACTTTGTCCAACCCTCCATCGATGGTGATCAATTTACCCAGTGGATTTTCATCGCCGAATAATTTTCTCGCGGTCGTTTCGGTAAGCACGACGGTGTTGGGATCTTGCAGAGCGGTTTTGGCATCCCCTTCATTCAATCTGAAGGAAAAGACGTCAAAAAAGTTGCTTTCGGTGTTGTATACGTGATCCTCGGTAAAGACTTTATCTCCATAACGAAAGACGGGTTTGCCTGCGCTATTGATCCGGAGGGTAGCTTCCACCTCCGGGATTTCTGCCCGCATCGCCTCGGCCAGGGGTGGGCAGACGGAGACACTGCGCAGGTCCCGGTCTCCATACTTGTTGTGCAGGCCTACCTGGTAGATCCGGTCGGCATTGATGTGGAAACGATCATAACTCAGTTCATCCATTACGTACAAGGCAATGAGCAAACATGCCGTGATGCCAGCCGTCATACCCAGGATGTTAATGCCGGCAAAAAACTTTCGCTTTCGAATGTTGCGGATGGCAAGGGTGAAATAGTTTCTGAGCATGACCAATTTTTAATGGGAGCGCTTAAGGATGAAAAGTTGCTTAAAACTACGATTCTAATGTTTCCAGCCTGGTCAGCTATTCGTAAATAAGTGTAACATCATGTTAAATTCAATGGATTAAGCCCTTTAAGCTGTCTATGACACCCAAAGGCTTTCGCCTGGCTCATACACTATCTATTTGCCGGGTATTCCTTTATCGATTACCGGTAATCCGCTATCTTAACCCTTCTACAACGGATGATCATGAGCAGGAACAGACGATGGATGATAGACCTCTTTTTAGTGGGCCTGATGGTTGGGAGCAGCGGAGTGATGGGAGCAGCCCAGAACGGAGTATTTGCCAGGGACTTTATCGCAGCCATCGCAGATAAGGTCAATACCTACCAGTACACCCATCCGTCGCCCTATTCCAATAACAACTGGATCCGCGGAACTTATTACACCGGCGTCATGGCCATGTACCAGGCGACCGGGGATAAGCGTTACCTCGATCAATGCATAGCTTGGGGAGAAAAGACCCACTGGCAGATCCCGAAGAAAGAAACCAATGTGTACGGCAGTGGCTTTTACTCTTTGGCCTGCGGACAGACCTGGATCGAGTGCTACCTGGACCAGCAGAAGGATTACATGCTGCGTCCCACCATCGACCATCTGGAAGACCCGGCGCGTTGCAACCCGGTGACCGAGCCACTCACCTGGCATTATGAGAATAGCGGTTTGCGTTTTGTCGACGGGCTTTACACGTCGCCGCCGGCCCTGGCGATGCTTTACCAGGTCACGCAGGATGAGAAATACCTCGATTGGATGGATGCCAGTTTCTGGGATACCTACGGCGTCCTCTACGACAAGGATGAGGGCTTGTTTTACCGGGATGCCCGCTACCGGATCGGGACGCAGGAGCACATCGAACCCCACTACTTCCGCCCCGACTCTATCCCACGTGAAGCGGCGCGGACCACGTACATCTATCAGCAGACCGAACACGGCAAGAAGGTGCTCTGGTCCCGGGGTAATGGGTGGGCGTTTGGCGGTCTAACCCGGATATTGAAATATCTGCCGCCGGATCACGGCAATTACGAGCGGTATAAGGCCCTCTACGTCCGCATGGCTTACGAGCTGAAAACACGCCAGCAGTCCGATGGATTCTGGCGGCCCAATCTGGCCGACCCGGACGACTATGGCTATACCGAGAGCAGTGGAACCAGTTTTTTCACTTATGGCATCACCTGGGGTATCAATAATGGCATCCTGCCGCGGGAAGACTTCCTGCCAGTCATCGAAAAGTCGTGGGCTGCCGTCGTCTCGGTGATCAGCCCAGACGGTAAGGTACAGTGGTGCCAACCCGCTGCCGGCGCCCCTTTTAAGGTCGAACAGGACGACTCCCGTGAATATGCATCCGGGATGTTCCTGCTGGCAGCAAGTGAGTTGTTCCGGCTGGAGTGGTGAAAGGAGTGTGCAGCATTATGTGGTGAGCGAAGGGTATGTTGGCTTTTCACTTGTTCTATAAGCTTTCGGAATTACTCACTATTTCAATGGAGGATATCATGTCATGTGTGGATTGCATGATCACTCTATACCTTTTAGCACGGTCATTCGATAGGAAATGATCATTTCCAGAATATTGCCGAATTCTTCATGGTGTTTCAAACTTTCAAAATCATTCGGTTTTGTCAGCTTTTGATGGATGACTTCCTTCGAGTGTACGAACTAATGCACTCTTTTTATTTGCTGATTTTAACGAATGGAGCATCCAGGTGTTTCCATTCCCATACCTCTCCATCTTCCTTGTCATGAACAACTCCCTGAAATTGAAAGCCATTTTTTTCAAGAATTTTTGTTGAGAAATTCTTTTCGGGTAGTGTTCTGGCAGTGATGATTACCTCTGGGTTTGTTTCCTTCGACAGCTTCACCATTAATTTGCAAATCTCAGTGCCAATTCCTTGTCTTCTAAACGCTTCATTTGTTCCATAGCCTATTTCCACTTCTCCATTTATGGGCTGCCCCTTAAAACCAGCCAAGCCAACAATAACGTTGTCTTTTATTGCACAATAGCCTATCCAGGGAGGGATAAATCCGTTTTGTTTGTAAAAGTTAATGGTGTGTAGCACATTCTCACTTATTTCAGGATTATTGAGAAACGTCTTGTTTTCTTCAATGGTCTCTTTGATTGCAACTAATTCCATTTTTGCTTGTGTTACAATTAGCTTCTGGCAATTAGCAGTGGCGGGAATAGGAGCGCTTGAAAAGGATAGTGGAGCATGTTTAGCGCGACTTGTTCGTCACAGCCTGCCCGTGCCAAAGGAATTTTGAAAACTAAGCTACAAATAAACCCGAAATCCCGCTGAAGCAATCTAGCTATGGTTAGGGGTTGGTCATCGTTCCCATGATTTTAGGTTGTCCGATACCATCTGCCGAATGTGATGGAGTTCATCTCACTGAAATAATTTGTCCGCAGTGAAGTGAATTGATCTGTGGCGGCATTTTATAGAACAGGTCTTGTCCCATTAATACAAATTCTGCTCGGTTGCCTCCTCTTTGTTGATTTTGTGCGGTAGCCTTTGTCTGATAAAAGATTGCTACGACATAAAAAAGGCACTCATCATCAGGGCTTATCGTTTTTTGAAATCTGGTCGGTTCATCAAAAGATTCCAACTCTCTTGCGCCATAGTTAAATAAAGTTTGTTTGTCATGCGTCATGGTATCTGAGGGAAGAAACAGTTTTACAAAGGTGTTAGGGGAGCCAGGAATGGGGAAGGAATCTGCAGAAAAATGGATGGTCAGTTCTATCGGATGCTTCGTTTCATTGACTATCCGGGTAAAGAACACCAAGCGGCTATAATTGAAATGCCTTTTTGGAGTTCCGGGGTACGGCCCGCTTTTTGGGTAACTGTTTTGTATTACGATGCCATTTGTATTGGTCTCACTGTACCATTCGGTTATTGCAATCTCCTGCCCCGAAACGAAAGTGCAAAACGAATAGAAGACCGTCACGGAAATAAGAAATCTCATAAATTTTGTTTTCTGGTTCCTGTTTTCAAAATACTTTCCACTTAATATTTTAATACTTCCGTTATTCATAGTTCTGAATCAATTGTACGGCATAGAACCCAAACGAGCAGGACGTTTCGTTTGTGTGATTCTTTCATATTTGGCATTGGTGAATTGAAAACAGAACGGAGACAGCTTACAATCAGCTTCTCCACGGAATCCTTAAGCTACAAAACATTCCCTTCTCCTTCTTGATGTAAGCATGTCAATATGCATATGAGGGATTTTTTCAATGGTGATCACTTCATAGTTTTTCAATGTAGCCAACTAAAAGACATTTAAACCAGCCTGACGGACTGGCAGGGAATACGACTGGATCAATAGAAGGCTTGCCTGTATGTGAATAGATCGTTTTTGTCTCCTTGTAAATGAAGTTAAAATCTATTTTGCTCTTCAGGACCTTGTAGAAATTGTCATCCGGAATACCTGTCCGACCACTGGCGGAAAATCCGGTAAGATGAAGTTCGTGAAGAGCTTTGGCTTATATTTCTTTACTCCTTGCATATCATAATATACGAAGAAATCGTCATGTGTAGGTAGTTTTTAACCTGGAGTTTGTCAACACTCAGCGATGTTAGCTGGTGTTTTCTTTTACTATTGTCGGCAGATGAATATTAACCATCGTATTCCATCTTCTTGGTTGTAACTCCTTTTACTATCATTATTATCCCAATTATTGGCAATACATAAAATAGTCTATCTATTGTAATTGCAAGTACTCCAGTTAGAACAATAAGACCTATTCCTCCAAAAATATTTAGCATTCTACCACTTCCACTATTCTGTCTTTTTACCCCTTGGAGATGAGAAATTTGTTCAGTTGCTTTTTCAACTGAAAGAAATCTTGTATCAACTTGGGCAAAAATTTGTTCTACAGGTTGACCTTCTTTCACTAATTGAGTTATTTTTTTCTATTCCTGTAAAGCAAATTTCTCAATCTCTTTAGCAATTAGAGTATCAACAACTTCTGCATCCAACAAATCAAATTCTTCAGAACCGTGGATTTTTTTATCTTCCAATAGATATTCCTTTATCTTAGGCTGATATATTTCACCTAATATATTTCTTGCGCTAACAATGATATTGCTGATGTCATTTTCGTAAAGTCCCTCTGTTTTTAATTCAGATTTTATCAAATCAGTACTTTTTCGTTTTTGAAGTTGTTTTGCCACTTCTTCAGCATACCTAATTTTAGTTTTATAATCCATTAATTTGATGTTTAAGGTTTAAAATTGATTTTATTTTTGTAATACCAGCTATCGGTCGAGTATAAGAGCATTAGCGGATTTAAAGGCTATTACCTGTCCACTACCACAAAATTTTATTAAATGCACAGATTTTGATTTTACCACTTTACCCGCTATTGCTTTTATACAATGTTGGCACCAGTATTTTTTCTAATTTATTTTTCAATTCAATTTTGGTCGATTCAAACAATTCACTTAAATCAGTTTTGGTCTCTATATCCGATTCTAGTAATTCACGATTAATGATTGGCAGCTGAAATGCCTTAACAAATATTTTTTTACCATCCGCCAAAGCATCTTTAATTGTCAATTCTGTTCCTTCTTCTTGCCATTGCTTAATAGTGTTAGGATAAAATAATATGATTTCATTTACTTCAAACCTTACCGCATAAGCAAGCATTTGATAAAGGTCGTTTTGTGAAATCCCTTTTTTGGGGTCTTTCTCATCTGAATATACAATCTTGTATTTAGTGTCTGCAATCAGAGATTTTTGATCTGTTTTTAACCATAAATCTGGTTTTAGGTTAAAGGCTTTATCTTCATCTAGGTATGTATCGCTTCTTTGTGCTTTGGCAGTTACATTTTCTAGTTCTTTATCAATGAAACCAAAAATGAAGTCTTCAAATACGTATTCCATTGGTAGCAGGAAAGCGAAAAGTTTTAAGTCATTCTTATAGTCAAATGACACGCAATTAGTGAGGAATAATTGGCAGTAATCTCGCACAGTTTCAAACTCGGCAAACATTGGGTTAAATGATATTCTGGAACATTGTTCAGCGGTTGCTCTTTCATCTGAAACTTCATCCAATATGAAAAGTATTTCCCTTAAATTCTTTTTATTGTCTTGATTTGATGTGGCATTAAAAAGAAGAGTAGTGACGTATTTTATGATGCGATTAAACTCATTATCAAAAACGAAAGCATCATATGTGCAATTGAGCTTATGCCATTTCCCTTTGCTTAAGTTCTCACTTAAATATTTATTTATGTTTAGTCTTCCTTTTATAAATGATAATTCACGATTTACTTCCTCATACTGCTGATAAATGGAAGAGTTCAAAAGTTCACGTGTGTACTTTGAAAAGAGATAGATCAAAACTTCAAAAAAGTCACTTTTTGCACTACCCAACGAAGCCTGATAATTTGGAAATTTAATTTTACGACAATAGCTTAACCACCAAAGAATGTGATTATGTATTTGATTTATTTCGTTTATTTCCTCTTCAGTATCGACTGTATAGTTTTTATTTGAATCGAAAAATATCTTAGGTAACAGGTTGATTTTTGCACCTTGATAATGAATTACTCCAACATATTTATTGGACTTTAATTCATTTGATTTGTGAATGAACTGCAGGAACCTCTGAGATTCTATTTTATCGTTGCCGTTTTCGGAATAATAAGAATTCTTTTCACGGCTATTCCAGATTTCATCAAGAAATCCTTCCAAGCCTTCCAATGAATCTTGAATATCTACTTTATTCTGATATTCAAAAAGATTAATCATTCGTCCCCGTGATTCTTAATGGCCAAGAGTTTTCTTCAATTACTAATCCGGATGACTGAAGAATTCCTTTCACTTCTTTTTCATCATTCATGTAATACTCAAGAAGGAGTGGAATTACTTTTTTATTCATACGCTGAACTAAATCATTGTTTTCCCCCATAAAATATGCATGACCTATCTGGAAGTCATGTCCCTTTGTCTTAATGATTTGCTCATTGATCTTTTGTAGAATTTCTACATCATAGATTTCCTGACCTTCGATTTCATATTTTGGATACATAGACTCGAACTCAAATCTTCTTCTAAGAGCGATATCTAAAAGCGCGATAGACTTATCGGCCGTGTTCATAGTTCCAATTATGAATAAGTTGGAAGGAACAATAAATGGATCGCCAGAAGGTAATCGAGCCTCTAAAGGAATTGTGCCATGTGAACGCTTGTCAGGTTCAATAAGCGTAATCAACTCACCAAAAACTCTTGAAATGTTTGCACGGTTTATTTCGTCAATAATCATGACATAATTCTTTTTATGAACAACTTCCTTTTTGCCAGATGAGTCTTTGCCAATCTTAAGAAGTTCATCTAAAAGTGGAGAATAGTATGATGAAAGACCTTGAATATCTAGGACAGATTCAGCATCATACATTTTTCTTAAAGTTGATATACTCAATGTATGCTCTGTGCCTCCGCTTGTTTTCCTAAATTCGATTGATTTGTTAGTGATTGTCGTTATGAAGTAAGATACTTTCTTCATTTTTACTTCAATCTCTTCTACCTCACCTTCAACTAGAGGATTTACAAATGCGTTGAATGTCTCTTCGAATGTTTTTTTGGCAACAGGAGGCTGTTCCGAAGCTGTTATGTTTTTTAATGCCCTATCTGATATAACCTTAAAAACACCATCTTTCCTTTCAAATGTAAGTTGCTTGTCGTTTTCCGTATCAGGTCTGAGACCTTGGATGAAGTCTTCATAGCTGTAATTTTGATGAAAGGTTATAAATTCAATTTGATCGTGAAGATTGGCTTTGAAAATCTCTAGTGCTTCATTATAAGAATCAAACTTTCTATTTTCAATAATTTCTGCTGCCCTTAGCACTGTATTGTATGTTTTCCCAGTGCCAGGTGGGCCGTACAAAATGGTGTTTAGTGGAAATTTCATGTCATAATCCTTATTAAGTGTAACCGATTGGTTGATGGTTTTTAAGAATTCACGGTATGATTTTATAGAAGCCGAGTAAAAACCGTTACTTCCATATGAAGGTGATTTTGGATGGTAATACTTACCCTCTTGATTTTTCTGTTCTTTAATTAAATCATTGTAAAGGGAATCTAAATAACTGTTATCTGTTACTTTAAATAACTCTTTATCCAGTATTCCAGATAAAATATCGATAGCTTTTAAATAGGAATTGGTAGTTCCTGAATTCTCTCCATATTTAATTGTCAACCAGTTTGTAAACTCTTGACGATAGTCTTTTGGGGAATTCCAAATCCCAATTATACCCAATAGCCTTTCGTAGTATTTATTGTAATCAGGGTGGTCAGATTTATATTTCGTAATGTCCGTTAGTGTCTTTAAAACAAGGCTGAAATCAACCTTCCAATTACCTTTGATTTTCCAGTCAACCTTTCTTGTCTTTTGATAATTATTTCTGGTTTTATCAAAGATATAGTCTGATGTAACTATGCCATATCCAAGTAATTCGCCTCTTCCTTTTTTTGCAATGATTACATCACCAATTTTGACTTTATTAAGAAAGTCATCATTAGCGGAAACATCATTTATCTTTGAACCTGTACCACCGTATGCATTGACTAGAGCTTTTTTAATCTCATCACGGCTTTTAAATTGCGATAAATCCCCAATTTCATCCCAACCCAGCGCCATTATACCCTCTTGGTAAAATTCATCCCACAAGTAAGCATTTTCGCCAGGTGCGTAAAGCCAATATTGTTTTTCGTTATTGTTTGAGGATAAATCTAATATTGCCTGATATTCTTCCTCAGTTGCAGAAAAGTTAGTTCCTTGGTTTCCAACCTTTAGATTGCTCAGTTCTTCTATACCAGCAATTTCTCCACTTAGAATTGGGTTGTCAACTAGGTTGTGGGTTACTTTTATATCTGCTTTTAGGGAGCTTTTATCTTCGCCTTTCCACAAGTGGTCATCTGGGGAAGTTGTCTTTTGGTGAGGCTCAGAAGTTACTTCGGCAAGTGCATAACATCCAGATTGGTCACCAGTGATCCATAATATTACTTTGTCACCAACTTTTATTTTGTCTTTGTGAGCACTAACAGTCCAATCTGTTAGGATTTCTTCACGTAATGCAGTTTCAAAATCGAATTCTTTTGGGTTACCTTGAAAAATCCAATAGTTAACCTTTTTTCTCTCATCATTCCATCTCCAAGCCTCATATGACAATTCGTAAAAAGGAATTTCCGTTTTTTCTTTGATGCGAGATAAAATATCTGTGTACTCTTTGTATGTGTTGAATTTGGGATCAATACCTAGAACTTCCTTAAGGTAAGGTTTCGTAGGACCATTTATTGGCAAATACTTTCCAGGATTTATATAAAATAAAGCTTCTGTTAATTTTGTCTTACCAGTGCTTCTTATTTGAAGAACATCTTGAAAATCATTTTCTGAGATGGTATTTGAAATAGCTTTATGAAAAAACGACCATAGTCTTTTTACCTCATTATTTTTTCTTTCGTATTTATATGGAAACAACCATACCTTTTGTGCTTGCGCAGATGGAATTCCGCTTTCACCTTGTGGTTTATTTATATTTAGCGTTTCGGCAATTTTCTGTAAATAACTCAATCTTCTTTTCGTGCCATATTTATAGATGTAGCAAAAAAAAGTGAAAGGGTCTATTTCATTTAATTCTGTATCATGTTCACCATCGCCTGTTTTGTCGTTAAGTGGGCCAATTCCAACTGACTTAAGAATCTGGATTAATTCATTTTGAGAATTTTCCTTTGTCCTAAGAAATTCTGTTAGTTGTTTATGGGTTTCGACCCAAGAAAATTCCTCTTTTATCATCTACTATTCTGTCGTTTTAATATTGGTGCCAACTTGTTTATATGCGCGTATTTTGTTCGTTTAGCATGCGATTTTGGCATGTTACACGCAACTTTTGTTCGGTTTATATCAATTCCAATGGATCCATTCTTGGAGGATAGTGGTGCCTGGTGGGCATAGTGTTCCGCCGTTTACAAGATACACTTTTAGGCATGTATAGTATGAGTAAATTGATGATTTGGGTCAGTTTAGGTGCTGTTACACGGAGGTGCTCTGAGTGCGGACGCTCCACTGAAGCCTGAACGGACGGTCAGGTTCGTTCTTCAGTCAGCATGGTATCTGGGACGGAAGGTCTCAGCGTTTACAATATTTATGGTAACCACTAAGGCACAAAGGACACGTAGGACACAAAGGAAAGACTATACTTAGCTTCTTTGCGCCTTTGCGCGAAAAGAAAAAATGACTGGATTTATTACACGGAGGGGCACTGTTAAGATACAGAGGGACGCTGAGATTTGCAGCAGTTCTCAACCGGTTGCCCAATTCGTGCCATTCGTGTAATTCGTGGCAGAAATACCATTATTAAGTGGCTTTGATATTATGTTCGGGGCTGCAGGGTAGTGGGATTTATTAATTGGTCCGTTGCAGGACCGGACGTATCTACAAAAGGCTCCTTTTGTGTACAATGGGTTATAGATCCAGCTAGCCGAATTGTTCTGGCAGAGCCTGTGGTGGACAACCTGTTATCGCAGTGTAGCGAGAGGTCACCGACCCTGGCTCTTCAGCCACTTCAATGCTTCTCTAACCTTGATGTCCTCTTCCGGCAAATCGAACTGATCCGGCCCTTTAAGGATCAGGTCCGGAGGGACCGCAAGCTTATAGATTTGATTATTTCGGTCCTCGCTGTAGGAGGTGGATAGGTTCAGGAATAAGTAGTTTCCTTGGGGAAAGAAGTCATTGCCCCGTCGAGAATGTCGATTTTTTCCTAAAGAAAGCGTTCGTTGGAGGTTTACATTTGAATCAATCGGAGCAGTTCCGTACTAAACTGGGGTAAACATTTATCAACATGGAAAGTGAAAATTTGGAGATTGTAAAAAGACTGATGGATGAAGGTTTTGGTCAGGCAAATCTGGCCGTCGTAGATCGGTATGTTAGTGAGCACTTTATTGAGCATCAATTTGGAGCTAAGAATGGCAGGGATGGGCTTAAACAGCTCATCAGTCAGCTGTATAACGGAGTGAGCGACTTGAAATATAATCTCGTTCGCAGCGTTGAGGATGGTGATGTGGTGTGGGCTCATTTCCGGGCCACGGCGGTACATTCCAAGCCATTTATGGGTATTCCACCGACAGGTAAAACGTTCGTACTTGATGTTATGGACGTATTCCGGATTGAAGGCGGTTTGATTGTTGAGCATTGGGGTGTCCCGGACCGGTTTGCAGTCATGCAGCAAATTGGCATGTTTGAAAGAAAGGAAAAGGTCTCCTGAGTTCGCCTGATTCACTGCATGATCATTGCGGCAGTATTGAGCCAATAGATAATACAAGTACAACCACTGATCTGCAAAGGTTATGTAATTATGCGCGGGTAGATTTCACTTTGAATCTAAAATTTCATATAAAATAGTGTAAAATTCTGATGCCTGCTCGTACATTGGAAAATGCCCGCATCGGTTGATCCAGTGCAAATTCGCATGGGGAAAGTCAATTTTTACTTCATAGGAAAAAAATCCGACAACATCCTGCCTGCCAGAAATGATATCAATCGGGCCTTTAAAATTCTTTAATGTCTCCGATACGTCAAAATTATCGTAGATGTCTTTAATTAATAGCTGCTCTGTTTTGCTATTTCTTTCCGAGTTGATCAATTTGAATAAGTCATCGGGAACAGGGTTCTCATAAACGTAAGCCCGGCGGGCTAACTTTTTCGATTCTAAAATTTCTGAATCATCGGCCTTGTTTTTAGCGGTGCGTTCATTCAGATAACTCAAACGCTGTTCTTCCTCAGCACTTCTGGTATGCGTGCGGTTCGTAAACAATACGGAAAACCCATTTCTTGCATCTTTATGCGGGCCGGGAGCCAGCAGAACCAGGTGCGACACCTGATCTGGAAATGTAGCCGCGAAATTCATGGCCAGCATTCCTCCCCAGGAATGACCAACAATAATCGCCTGGTCAAGATGGAGGTTTTCCATTAAAAGCTTGATGTCGCTGGTTACGGAATTTACATTGACTGTTTTTGAATTAAAAGGATCCGGAATGGAGCGGCCTGTGCCTCGTTGCTCAACTAAAATACCCCTGAATTTGGTGCTCATTGACTTTGCCATCTCTTCGAGTTGGGTATATGAATTCCCCGGTCCACCGGTCAAAATGATTACCGGTGGAAGGTTATTCTTGCCGTACTCATGATAATAGAGAAATCCATATTTGTATTTTATGGAATCTAAAGTCTGGGCATGACCATAAGCGTTAATGAACATTACCAATGTTGCAGAGAAGACTGTTAATAGGTGTTTTATGAATTTCATAGATTCCATTTTATTGATATGTAGTGATGTTCAGGTCAATACCTTCGGCAATTGTTTTCCGGGTTAATTGTTGGCGTCTGCAGATCTCGTTCCCACATTGGGGATTGAAGCATTTTGGTCTGTGGATTAATGACATACACAGGTCCTGTAGTTCGTTCTCGATTAAGATACAAAAAGCGCTAGTATCCAGTGGCATCTCTAAAAGCGGAAAAAGGGAGAAATCAAAGAAGATCTGCTTCAGTTGATGGATGTCGTATTCCTTGGTTGCCGTGGAGTCCTGGCTGGAGAAAATGCTACATCCTGAAGATCCACAGATGATTTATCTTAAGGTAGAGCACAAATGCCAGAAGGATGGCAGTACCTGCCCCTCCGATCAGATTGACCAGCTTTTGTGCTTTCAGTTGGTCGGGGATGATTTTTTCGATCCCACGATAGATCCACAAACCAATGATGCCGCCAAAGGTGTTGTTGAGGATGTCGGTGGAGTCCAGGGCACCGATCCCGAGAAAATATTGAGTTAATTCGAAAAGGAGACTCAAGAAAAAAAACAGACCGACTTTTTGGAAAATAGACGATGACCGGAATAAGGGATTTGCATACAATCCAAAGGGGATAAAGATCAAGACGTTTAACAGGATCTCAGCATAGGAGACGGATCCATTCAGGATGGTCGATGCCTGATAGGGTATCAGGTTGATGATCTTAGCATCCGCCTTGTAAGTCATGGGTACATTCATTTTCAGCACAATGATCCAGAAAGTGATCAATAAATAAATTATCAGCAAGGCTGTGGTCACCCGTGAATTTAGTTCTTTATTCCTCATGCCTATTGCATTATGAACCGATCATGCACTGCTAAAATCCAGTTGTATGTATTGGCGGTGGAAATTACCATTTTATGTGCTTAGTGGATCTTCTATCTGTTTTTCAGTCGATCAATTTGTTGCTGAAATTCCTCTTCACGGAGGTAGTTGTATTTCCTGGATACGCTGAGAGCTTGTTGGTAGGTGGTGATGGCATCCTCAATCCTGCCATCCAACTCGTAGGTATTTGCCAGTAAGTTCATCAGGCCTACATCGTAGGGATACGCCTCAACGCTGCGCTTTAACACGGTGCTCGCTCCCGAATAACGTTCCTGACCGCTCAGTTGTACAGCTAGGCTCACATAGGACTCTGCCGATTGCTTCGCCGCACTACCATATTTCGACATGATGCGGTTTTCATGAATTAAAAAAGATTCGTCCGAATAATTTAAGAGCAGGGAGTCGGGGAATGCCATGTCGGAGAAAACAAATTTTAAGCCGTAGTAATTGGACAACAGGGTAGAGGACATATGGCCTTCATCCTCCATTTCTTTTCGTTCATAGCGCAAGCCGGCGGGTTTCTTGAGAGCTATCACATCAACAAAATTTTTAAGCTCTTTGCGCATTCCGAATTCGGAACCGGACTCGCCCATGCCGATTCCAAAGAAGAGGACATTGTCTAAATGCGGATGATCATTTAAAAATTGCCCAGCTTTATCGGTCAGTTCCTCGTGATTCCACCACATGGACGGGCTCATGACGATTATACCGTCAAAAAGCGCGGGGTCTTCAATAAATACAGAAGCGGCAAATAATCCACCAAGAGAATGGCCTTCCAGTACTTGGAATGGATTGGTCCGGTAGGTGGAATCGACATATGGTATTAATTCCGTTTCGATAAATGCCAGGAATTGATGCCCGCCTCCGCTCCCCGGATGATCCGGACTGCCGGTCATGGTAAAGTCCCGCATACGATTGGTACTCTGAATGCCCACCACGATCAGGGGAGGGATACTGCCCGTGCGTGCCAGGACTTCGATGGTGCCCATGACATGCCAGATATTTTGCAACCCGTCGGTCAGGTACAGGACCGGGTAAGTGGCCCGGGAGGTGTCGTAACCATCGGGTAAGGCAATGATGATGGGCCGTTCTTCCTGTAAGGATGTGGAATGAAAAACATATACGGTTCCGATTTTTAATTCATTTACCAAGGTGGCCTTATCGGTGACTGCTACATTGACTGAGGGGGTACTTGTACACCTCAACAAAACAATCAGCAGCACTACTGAACCCACAATTCTTATCATCTCTATTTTCGTTTATCCCTGGTAGAAAAATCCTGTGAAATATTACCATTCCCTCCTCCTCTGCCGATCTGTGATTCAGCTGGTTGAATAAACCCTCCTATCATTCGGCTTTCAATGAGTTTGGTTTTGCCTTATTAATAAATAAATGGTATTAGCATTTTTGTTTTAGCCGCGTAAGCGTCATAGTCCTTTCCGTACTTTTCTTTAAGATACTTATCAAGCATTGGTGCGTTATAAAAGGCGAACAGGCAAAAGAGGAAAATGGGAATGCTTACTGAATACCAATTCCGGGTGATAATGGCATATGCACTTACCCAAAGCAAATCACCGAAATAATTGATGTGCCGGGAGTACCTGAAAAGACCTTCTGTATAAATTTTTCCTTTGTTCTCCGGGATTTTTTTCCATTTGTTACGTAATATTTCACTACCGGTGTTCAGAACACCTCCGAAAATAAACAGGATTACACCAAAGCCGTCCATAAAATCAAAAGGCATAGAGGTTGGCAGGATAAAGAGCGAAAATCCCACAAAGTATAAAGCAAATGCAAATGGAACACTGAAGCTTTCTTCCCATGGAATTGCTCGTTTTAATAATTTGATCATCATGTATGCAAACCGAAAAAAAGTTATTACGCTAAAGGCAAATAGGATTATTCGCCGTTCGTTGTGCTGTGTTGAATTGTGAATGTGCAGTGCATTTTCAATCCAGGATCCGCCACTTTGGAAAAGGATCCAGAAGGATAGCCAGAGGAGGAAGATCTCCAGAATATGAATGGTTATTTTTTGCGGGATACTGCTGTTATTTTGCCCATACAGTTCCATGATGGTTGTTTTTTTTGTCCAGCTGCTTTAATGGATACCGGGACGAGAGACCGGAATCCGGTTATCCGAAGGAGTCGAATGTTCCAAGTTAGTTTATTTTGTCCATGAATTTTATGGTTGTATTTCGTGACGTCTAGGGATACCCACGAATTTTTCAATAAGACTGCGAAATGTTCATTTGGTTCCAAAAATCAAACTAAAGTGTCTCCTGCTGCTGTGTAGGCGGACGAATTTAGAGTACCTTTTTTGCAATTTGGTGACCTCCATTGCGATCATCTGATGCCCGGTTATCAGTTTGTTCTGGTTGTCCGGGCTTAGTATATTTTGGTTTGGCAGACGACAAATTTGAAGTTATTACCTGACCCTGTCGACCAATTTGAGCGTTCGTTTGTTATTTCGACGTATTGTTGTATAATCATTGTTTTAACCGTTCTAAATGTGCAAGTATGCCTAGATCCTCTTTTATCCTGTCACTAGCCCTCCTGATCCCTTTTACCGGTTGCTTCAGTCAGCAGGGAAAACAGGAACAAGGAAAGCACTTTGTCAGCAGTTATCACTACGAGCCTACCAAGCCCGGGCTGAAAACCGCTTATTTTGCTTCCGGCTGCTTCTGGTGTGTTGAGGCGGTCTACGAAAGCGTCAAAGGCGTAGAAGAATCGGTTTCCGGGTATGCGGGAGGACATAAAGAATATCCGACTTACGAAGATTCCAACACCGGTACGACGGGGCATGCCGAGTCGGTGATGATTTATTACGACTCGACGGTGGTTGACTTCCCAACACTCGTTGATGTGTATTTCGGATCGCAAAATGTGACCCAGGCCAATGGGCAGGGACCCGATCACGGCTCGCAGTACCGGTCCATCATTTTTTACCAGAACCCCGTAGAAAAGCAGATCATTGAGGATAAAATTGCTGCGCTCAATAAAGAGTTGGCACCCCAAAAAGTTGCCGCGGAGGTGAAGCCTTTTGAAAAATTCTGGGTGGCAGAAGAGTATCACCAGAACTACGAGAAACTACATCCCAACCAGCCTTATGTGCGGGGTGTGTCGGTGCCCAGGCTGGAGCGATTTAAGGAGAAATTCCCGCAGCTGCTCAAAGAGGGTCATCCTTAGAAATGTTGAAGGTTGAATGTTGAAGGTTGAAGGTTGCGTTTCAGGTGCTGAAGGTTAAGGATGAGCCCGCCGGTGGTCGGGCAGGCCGGAATGAGACCCCTCGAATCCGCTCGGGGTGACGATTGCTTTTTTACACTTTTATGCTGACCGCAGCGTCGGGCGGAATCCAAGTAGTGGCGGAAGCATGATGATCGTTAGGGAGATGTCAACATGGAAAGCGCTCCATTTCGTTTATTGCAGCGTAATTACAGCATGGTCGTTCATTATAAGACAAATAGTAAATCATGAGTAATAAAGAGGTTGCCACCTTTGGAGGTGGTTGTTTCTGGTGTGTCGAAGCGGTCATCCAGCGCCTGAAAGGCGTTGAGTCCGTCGTGTCAGGGTATGCCGGAGGGACCATGATCAATCCAGATTATCGTTCGGTGTGCTCGGGAGCTACCGGACACGCTGAAGTCATCCAGGTGACCTTTAATACCGATGAGATCAGTTACCAGGACCTGATCACCATCTTCATGACCAGTCATGATCCGACAACACTTAACCGGCAGGGAGCAGACCAGGGCACCCAATACCGCTCGATCATTTTATATCACGATGACGTCCAAAAGGCAACTGCAGAACATGTTCTGAATGAGCTAAAAGCCGTGTTTCCGCAGCCGATTGTAACAGAGCTGGTTCCGCTGGAACAATTTTATCCCGCTGAAAAATACCACCAGAACTACTACAACAACAATTCCTATGCGGGCTACTGCCGGGTGGTGATCGATCCAAAAATCAAAAAACTCCGGGATAAGTATGCCGACCGGCTGAAAGAGCAGGCATAAGGTTAAATGCGCTGTTTAGGGAATCAATGCCGGGTCGAATCATTGGATCGGGTCATCGATTTATCTTTTGCCGGTCTTATTTGATCAGTTTATCTGTCCATCAATGGTCGTTGCGCCAAAAATCGGCATGGTAGACAGGGGTGTCGGCATGCCATACTTTACTGACAATATCGATGTCGCCGTCTCCGTCCACATCCCCCAGGGTTACATCGTGCCAACCAGGATTACCGATGTGGATCACTACGGGTTCAAAATCCAGTGTATCGGTACCTCCCCGGTTTTCCCAGATGACGCCGCGCTCTTTCAGGCCTTGAGGTTTCATGGCAACCTTGCCGTCCTTCACCATGTAATCGTCCGCGTCCTCCTGTTCTCCGGCGAAAATATCCCAGTCGCCATCCTGGTCGAAATCAGCCACTCCCAGTGAGTGGAAGGATCCGGTGCCGGGCACATCGCCGGGAGCCACCGGTGGATCCGGTAATCGGTGGCGAATCCAATTTTTGCCCTGGCCCTGATTTTCGACCCAGTAGACATGGGACCACCCGGTATCGCAGTCGCTGTAGACGATGTCCGGATCTCCATCCCGGTCCAGGTCGATCACCCACACCCGCATGCTGGTCCCGTAAGAGGCATTTTCAACGCCCAGATGGGGCCAGGGATGGCGTTTCCACAGGCCGGTTCCATCGCCCGTATTCTCCAGCCAGTAGCCAGGAACAACCAGATCCAGGTCCTGGTCACCGTCGATGTCTGCAAAGCCGTGCGGGGCAATGGCACCGTGAAAATCCAGATCATCGTAGATCTTATGCGGTCGTAAACTGTCAGAAGTATCGTACCAGTATTTGCCATTATCTGCAACAATGTCGCTCCAGCCGTCGCCATTGATGTCGGCAGCCACGATGTCATGACCGCCACCTCCATACGGATGGAATGCCCAAATGTGATCGGGGTTTTCATTCAGATCGCCCGGATTTTCAAACCATACTTTATTGTTGACAAAATCCGGGTCTCCATCGTGGTCTACATCCAGGACAGCGCAACCAAGAGCAGTCACCACATCATCGGTGACCAGGGACAGGATATGCGGAATCCAGGTAGAGTCGTTGAAGTATTGGTACCAGTAGATGGCTTTAACGGTACGTCGGGTTATGGCTACATCCAGGTCCCCGTCGTGGTCAAAATCGCCGAGACCCGGGCCTGAAGTTCCCCATCCGTCACCAGGCAAAGGCCGGTCGATGGTGAAATGTGTCCAATGGTTGATCTGAGCTTGCAGCGAGCTGATGGCAGGGATCAGGGTAGTGAGAAAAATCAGTAATTCCTTTTTCATGAATTGGCAAACCTTGGATGCCTAAATTAACCAATTAACACTGGAACCGTATTAAACTTCCGGTTAAACACATCTACCATAGCGGGAAAATAACGTGACAAGGCTATTCAAGGAAACATCTAACTGTTCATTAGAACCGATATGAACCACTTTTTCAGAAAACAATTCAATTATTTGTAATTTCCTGCATTGGTTATGAAGACCGCAATCTTATCATTACGCGAATTAACATTTACCTTATGATCCGTCAGAACATTCTGTCAGGTGGAATTTTATTTATCCTGACCTTGTCGTTTATTAAGTGCAGTTCTCCGGCTGCAGATCAAACTCCTCAGCGTCCCAACATCCTGTTTATCATGGCGGATGACCATGCTTATCAGGCAATTAGCGCCTATGGTGGTGCACTGGCAGATCTGGCGCCAACACCAAATATTGACCGGATTGCCAAGCAGGGCATGCTGTTCAAGCGCTGTATGGTAACCAATTCACTGTGCGGCCCGTCCCGGGCGACCATTCTCTCCGGGAAATACAGCCACATGAATGGGTTTGTGGATAATACCTTTGGGTCACATTTCGATTTTTCCCAGAATACGTATGCAAAAGAATTGCAGAAAGCCGGGTATAAGACGGCGGTGATCGGCAAGCTTCACCTGGGTGGGACCCCGACCGGTTTTGACTATTACGATATTTTGCCTGGTCAGGGCCGGTACTATAATCCTGAGTTTATCAACCAGCAGGGTCAATATGAGATGGAAGGTTATACGACCGACATCATTACCGACAAAACGATCAACTGGCTGGGCAGTGTCAAAGATTCCACACAGCCCTTTATGGTGATGATGTGGCATAAAGCGCCTCATCGTAACTGGCAGCCAGGGCCTGACGAGCTGGGAAAATACGAAGGAGTCACCTTCCCTGAACCTGAAACACTGTTTGATGATTATTCCGGAGACCGGCATGCCGCTGCACTGAATAACATGACCATCGACAAGACCATGCGGATGGAGCAGGATCTCAAGCTGACCGACCAACCGTGGCCCGGGTTGACGGATGCACAACGGGCAGCATGGGATAAGATCTATAAGCCGATTTACGACGCCTATAAAGAATCGAATTTGAAAGGTGATGACCTGGTTCGCTACAAGTATCAGCGCTACATGCGTGATTATCTGGCCTGTATAGCTGCCGTCGACAAGAGCGTGGGGCGGGTGCTGGACTACCTGAAAGAGACCGGACTGGATAAAAATACCATTGTCGTTTATTCCTCGGATCAGGGTTTTTACCTGGGTGAGCATGGCTGGTTTGACAAACGCTGGATGTATAAGGAATCCCTGCGCACGCCGCTACTGTTTAGCTGGCCAGGCGTCACCAAGCCTGGCTCGGTCAGTGATGCCATGGTTAGCAACCTGGACTTCGGTGAGACATTTCTGGATATAGCGGGCACGCCCATTCCATCGGATATGCAAGGCCGGAGCCTGGTGCCGGTGTTAAAAGGCGAGATGCCGGCAGACTGGCGTACCGGCCACTATTATCATTATTACGAACACCCTTCCGAGCATAATGTGATGCGCCATTACGGCATCACCACGGATAAATACAAGCTGATCCACATGTACTACGACATCGACGAATGGGAGTTGTACGACCTGGAGAAGGATCCGGAGGAAATGCATAATGTGTACAACGATCCGGCATACGATGCGATTAAAAAAGAGCTCCATCAGCAACTGGAGGACTTGCGCACCCAATATCATGACAGCGATTCTCTGAATCAGCACTTCATCGATGAATACAATGAAAAAGTTAAACAGAACCCAGCTATCGAATACTGGAAGCTGACCCCGGCGGAATTGCAGAAGGCATTTAGTCAGATGCCGGCGGAAGGGGAGAAGGGGAAATAAATTTTTAGTGTTGAATGTTGAATGCACTCCGGAAAAGCGAAAAACCGATGTCATCCCCGCCTGAACAGACGGGCAGGTCGACCGAGACGCCTTAAAGCGTCGAGTGGAGAGATCTATTTGAACATGAAATATATAAATATCTAATAATCACAATTTTTAGATTTCTCCGTTTCGGCTCATTCTTCGCCTACAGTCGAAATGACATTAGGTTTATTGAAATTGACTTTCCGGAGTAGGCTCAATGTTGAAGGTTGAATGTTGAATGTTGAATTGAAAAAATACCGTGCCTCCCTTGAATATTTGCACATTTGGTAATAACTAAAGTGCTCAGAATTTATACTGGTACCCAACCCGGATGACCTGAGTCTCGTAGTAATCCGTGCTGATATAGTTGAAGGTGTTACCATCGATTTCCTTGGAGATGAGCATGGTGTTCAGTAGGTCGGTGGCATTAAGGAACAACGCTCCTTTCCCATTCTGAATACCACGTTTCAGGCCCATATCCAGAGAGAAACGTGCAGCTATCCTCCCCTGGGGAATGATGTCCGGGGCCAGATAAACAGCAGTAATCTGAAGATTGGTCAGATTCACGAATTGAAGTGTCGCATTCATTTTCAGATTACCTGAAATGATTTTCTGTTCGCTGGCGCTGAAGGTATTGGGGACCGGATATTCGTTGACCACGGTAAATGCATCGATTTGATTCCGGTAACCATTGGCATTCAGATTGATCGTCAACTGGTCAGAAACCTCCCGGGTCACCACCAATTCGATACCGGTCTGGTGACTCTTACCGGCATTTTGCGTGATGGCGTAAATCAGGGTGCCATTGTCTGCTGTGGTGGCGATGCGGGTAATGGTACCATCAGCCATGCGGTGATAAACAGCTCCGTATATGGAGCCGGCATTCCAGATGTTTTTATAACCAAGTTCCAGGCTGTTGGTGAATTGTGGCTTCAGGCCTGGGTTGCCAACTTTAATGATCTCTGCGTCATCGTACTTGGGAAAAATGCGGATGTCCACTTCATCCGGACGATCCACACGGCGGTTATAGAATGCAGACAGTTTATCCCGTTCACTTAAATTATATGTCAGGCGGATATTGGGAAATGGTTGGAAATAATCGTATCCATCGCTCCGGTAGGTATTGTGATTTGGATCCACTTCATAATACAGGTCAACGTATTCAATGCGTAACCCTACCTCTGCCTCCAATTTTTTTACCTGATAAGTGTAATTACCATAAATAGCGGGAATGGTCTCCTTATAGGTCGCTTTACCATCGGCGTCCGGATCGAGTGGGGAATTTACACTTGGATTAAACTGCATGTTGGTGGGTATGGTCCTGCGCCGAAATTTAAAGCCTGTTTCCAGTAATCCGTGCCGAAGGGGTTTGGTAAAATCCAGATTGAAATCGGCTACCTGCTGATCGGCTATCAGGAAAAAAGACTCTTTATAAATGGCATCGAGTAAGGTGTTATCGAAAAAATACTTTTCGTCTTCCCGGTCAAAGGTGTAGTTGAAACCAAGATTCAGCTTCTGCCCGGGATGGTTGAATTGGTGTTCATAAGAAAAGGAAGCGACTGCCGCTGTCAGCACTTCATCTTCCAGAAATTGCCACAATCGGAGGCGTTCTCCGGCAGCATTGAAAAATGGCTGATCTCCACGATCCATGATGGACTCCTGGCTGAATAGTCCGGCAACGGTCAACCGGTTACGTTCATCGGCAAACCAATCGAAACCAATTTTCGAAGTGAAAAAATTGGTATTGCGGTTGCGTTTTAATTGCTGGTTGATGACGGTTCCGTCATCATAGGTACGGGTGACAAATTCATTTTTGTTCAGGGTGTGCGTGTATAAATTATCGGCCTGCAGGAATAAGTTGATTTTGTTTTTCCGGTAGTTCAGAGAAATGCTGGGATTAACTTTTGGCGTTGCTTGGTATTGAGGGCGAATACCCGGGAGATTTTCTTTACGGATCCAGAGGGCGCCCAGGCCGGCGCTAAGACCCACGTTGCCATTCCAGCCGAATTGCTCCTCTTTCTTTAAGATGATATTAATGATACCTGCATTGCCGTTTGCATCGTATTTGGCGGAAGGGTTATTGATGATTTCAATTTTTTCAACGGCAGAGGCCGGAATGTTTTCCAACCCTTTTTGATTGCCAAAACCGGTGATTGCCGATTGTTTTCCATCGATCAACAATACGACCTGGTTGCTGCCGCGTAATTGTACCTGGCCATCCTGTGAGGTGATGCCCGGTAAATTGCTAAGTGACTGCAATACGCTGCCACCGCTTTGACTGACATTATCCCCGAGGGTGTAGGTTTTTTTATCCATTGTGGAAGCAATGGCTCGCTGTTGCGCCGTTACGACCACTTCACCCAATTGCTGGGCTGTTTCTTCCAGAAAAAGCACCCCCAGGTCCAGATAGGGGGAATTATTACCGACAAAAAGGTAGGATTGATCGGTTCTGAATCCCAGGAATGATGTTTCCAGCATATATTCCCCGGGTTTTACGGAAGCTAACTCAAAGAAGCCATCTTCATCGGAAACCGTTCCGGTCAGGAAGGTGGAATCCGGCAACTGTTTTAGAACCACGTAAACGTAAGGAAGAGGTGCATTTGTCGATTTGTTTTTGGTGGTCCCTGAAATTTCAACCAGGTCTGTCTGGGCGAATACTCCGGCTGGAATAGAGAACAGCAAATAAATGATTTGGCGATAAGTGCTCTTTAAAGACATCCAATAAACGATTTACTTAATCCGAAAATGGAATTATAAGAGGGTAAACATAGGAAAACCAATAAAGATTGGAATTATGGTCTATGGATCTCTCAGGAAATGAACTAAATCACTCCTTCATAAATCGTGTTCGACCGATGAGTCCGTGCGTATTGGACAGGGTACAGAAATAAGTACCCGATGTCCATGCATCCATCCGGACGGTCAGATCTGCATGCCCGGAGAGCTGATCATATTCCTTATGCACGATTTCGCGACCAAGCAGGTCGTACACCGATAACCGGTAATTGTCCAGGGCAAGGTCACCGGTGCGGAGGTGCAGTACCTCTCCGGCAGGATTGGGATAAACGGATACCGGTATCGCCAATTCTTCCTTTTTCAGGGCCGTAGTCGAGGCCTGGATGTTCTTGTATTGCACCTTGACCACCCGCAACTGGGAATTGTCGGTGAAACAGATCGCAATGGGTTCTTTGCTCTGATTGCTCCAGAAATAATAGGTGACGAGGGTGTCAACGCCCAGGTATGCTGTAGGGTAATACGTGAGCGTCAGGTCAGTTACATCAAGCCACCCCAGGGGAGCTATTTTGCCGTCGATACGTTGCTCCCTATAGCGTGTTCTTTTTTCCCGTAATACCTCAAACGTGCCGCCGGGAATGGTCAGATTACCAAAAGCATCGATAGCATCCAGGCGGGATGTTGACATGCGGATGCGTAAAGAGTCGGCAATAAAAGGTAATTGACTGGCACCCGGTAAAATCCCAGTCGGAAAAGCTGTTAAGAAACCCGTGCTGGTCGCAGCTAAATCGAAGAATTGAACCGGCGCACGCATCTGAATATAGCTGGGGTAATAGACAGAATTCAGCCGGACGCCCAGACCGGCCGGATCTCCAACAAAACCTAATTCGGTAACATTTTGGCCATTAACTTCCAGGTAGGTACGGTCTGCCCCCAGGGTATAAACCAATTGTGCACCAGGAAATGTTGGAAACTCCGGTCCTGTTTGAGCATCTTCCATGATGATATCAAAGGAAGATGCCTGCTTTAAACCGCTGAAGTCCCAGTTTTGCGGTGCAAAATCCGGAGGTGTCATGATGATATTCACTGGCTGGTCATCAACTGCATAATGCAGCGTGTCGCCAACCTGAGGAAAAATGTCCTGGGTTACGGTGATTTGACCGCTAAGACCAGAACATGAAATGATGACCAGCAAAAAGATTCCTAATCGCGACATGGATTTGGTTTTGAGGTTTCGAATCCCTGAAATTAATCTTTTTACCTTTTGAAGTTTCGGAAATTCACGTCTCGCTGTCCGGGAGTCGATCGATCAGGAGCTTCTGGATCAAGGAGCGAAATGAGGTGACACTCACGGCCTATTTTGGCCATTCTCAGGGATTGCCGGATGTAAATGAGGGAATTTACGATCATGGAAGATTGGTTTCGTGCTGTCATTGCGGGTTATTGCCTGGGTAAATTCTGCAATTTTGCGGCTTCTTCCAGTTCTTCATTGACGCTTTCATCAAAAGAAAAACTAAACAGGGTCCACTGATCTTTCGGTTTGTAAAATTCAAAGGTAAAGCGCACCGGCTGCCGGTCGTATTTCACGAGATAGGAAAAAAGATGAAAGCTTTCACCAGCGGATTGTTTCGTGATGAATTCATGACCGTAATAGTCACCTACGATATCATGGATACCCGCCAATTGGGTTTTTACATTTTCAATAGCATCCTGATTCAGGGCGATCCATTTATTGATTCCGTATAAATGATCCAGTGCGGGTTTGGCTCCGGATGATTCGTATTCCGCAAAGAATTTTTTGATCAAATCTTCCGGGGTAGTTTGACCAAAGATGGGTGTAGTTAGCAGCCCACCGCATAGGAATGGGATCAGGATTTTCATTTCAATTCGTTTTTTTATTGAAATTAATATAGACTGAATTGCAATGAAATCCTAAACGATCCAGTTCCTGAAATCCTTGGCTTGGAATTATATTGGCAAATGGGAGGCTGCTTTTTGTCCTTCTTTACTGCGCACGATTAACCATCCCAATCCACTGATGATTACACCCAGTCCAAACATCAAGGGCTGCAAGAAGGACAGGTAGCCAATAAAATAAACCTGAATGAGAACCCATGCCATTAAAAAGACGCCCAGCAGCAAGCCCAGGGTTCCGGCTACCGGCCGGTGGAGAAAAGCCAGCATGCCTCCGAAGCCATTGGACAGGCCATTACCGATTAACAGGAATAAACCTGGGATGAGGAAATCCTTAAAAGGTGCCTGACTCAATAAGGTCGTTGACATACCTACCGCTGCGCCGTCCGGGTAGATAATCAGGGCCAGTCCCGCAGGGATAGCTCCCAGCGCCACTACTAGTTGCAACAGGCCAAGGAGGTTGTATTTCCATGTCATGGTATCATGAATTTTAGGTACCGTCAATATTACTTGCTGGTAGGGCCACTGTCAATGTTCTCCATCATATGCGTGACACATTTTGGTTCAGAATGGGGAAAAGTGGTTGAGTTTTCTACCTTTAGAAAAGGATTGGAAACTGGTCATTGATTGTCCAGAAATGCGATGGGCTATCCGGCCTTCCGTTCTTATATCCAGGAATAGAATACATATTTATAACCCTTTAAAAAACCAATTGCCATTGGAATACTGGACCAAAACATCACTACCTGATTTAGCAGGTAAAACTTTTATTATTACGGGAGCAAACAGTGGAATCGGCTATGAATCAGCCCTGGCTTTAGCTGAAAACGGCGCGTTGGTCGTTTTGGCATGCCGGGATGCCGGACGGGCGCAGCAGGCTCGTAATTTGATACTTCAATCCGCACCGAATGCATCTGTAGAAAGCATCACTCTGGATTTGGGAGACCTGAATTCGATTTCCTCCTTTGCTTCCGAATTTAAAAAGAACCACCAAAGATTGGATGGCTTGTTAAACAATGGCGGACTTATTGCGGCTAAACGCAGTGAGACCAGCGATGGATTTGAAGCTCAGTTTGGCATCAATCACCTGGGGCATTTTGCGTTGACCGGACGACTATTGGATGTATTGGTTCATACGCCAAATAGTCGGGTCGTGACCGTGGGGAGCCGGATGCATACTTCCGGAAAGATCAACTGGGATGACCTGATGAGTCAGCATAAATACGATCGATGGGCGGCGTATAAACAAAGCAAACTGGCTAATCTGCTATTTGCCTTTGAGCTGAGTCGCCGTTTTGATAAAGCCGGTAGCTCTGCCATTTCGCTGGCCGCACATCCGGGGGTATGCAAAACGGGATGGGCGGACAGGAACATGGAAGGTATCATGAAATTCATTGGGCGAATGTTGGGTCAGCCGGCGTCGATCGGTGCCTTATCACCATTGTATGCCCTGACGGACCCAAATGTGCAATCCGGTGGCTATTATGGTCCTGATCAGGACAAGAAAGGATATCCGGTAGAAACAAAAGCTGCGAATACGGCTTACGATGAAGAAGCTGCCAAACGAATGTGGGAAATAAGTGAAAGACTAACCGGTGTTTCATATGAGATCTAGCAAATCATGCGACACCACATCAGCCGGTAAAAATGGTATTGGATCAATTTAAACTCGTTGGCAAAACTGCGCTGGTGACCGGATGCAAGCGGGGGATAGGCTTTGCCATGGCAGAAGCGCTGGCGGAAGCCGGAGCAGACATCATTGGTGTTTCAGCAACCCTGGAACGGCAGGTATCAAGAATAGAGCAGGCGGTTAGCGCCCTCGGCAGAAATTTCTTTGCCTATGCC
Source organism: Lewinellaceae bacterium (assembly GCA_020636135.1). Lineage (NCBI taxonomy): Bacteria > Pseudomonadati > Bacteroidota > Saprospiria > Saprospirales > Lewinellaceae > Lewinellaceae bacterium. Next base: position 3,699,667 of record JACJYK010000001.1, on the reverse strand, counting down.
TGCGATATCAGCGACCGGAAGGCCCTGTATGCATTGATCCATCAGGTGAAAGCAGACCATGGGATACCGGATGTATTGGTGAATAATGCGGGAACCACGCAGCGCAAACCGGCTGCCGAACATCCGGATTCGTACTGGGATGCTGTCATTGAAGTCAATCTCAATGCGCAGTTCATCCTCAGCCGTGAATTTGGGAAAGAAATGATCCAGCGGGGTTATGGCAAGATCATCTTTACGGCATCCCTGCTGACCTTTCAGGGTGGGATCCTGGTACCGGGATATGCGGCTTCAAAGGGAGCTATCGGCCAGTTGACCATGGCTTTGTCCAATGAATGGGCCGGGAAGGGTGTTCAAGTCAATGCAATTGCTCCCGGGTATGTCGCTACCGAGCTGACCGATCCTATCGTCCGCGACGAAACGCGCAATGCTTCCATTCTGGCCCGGATACCTGCCGGGCGCTGGGGAACCCCGGAAGACTTTAAGGGTCCGGTAGTTTTCCTTGCTTCTGCGGCCTCGGATTATATGAGTGGTACGATCGTGACTGTGGATGGTGGATGGATGGGGAGGTGATAATAGAAATGTTGAATGTTGAAGGTTGAATGTTGAAGGTTGTTGATTTGATTCCGGCGAAATGAAAAATCGTTAATAGATGCCAATGGACATAAATACCCCTTCCTCCAACCGCCGGGCTTCCATCGATGCCCTGCGTGGATTTGACATGCTGATGATCGCCGGAGCCGGCAGTTTTATCGAACGGCTGGGAGGAAAGACGGATATCGGCTGGATAAATGGTCTGGCTGCACAATTTGAGCACCCGGCATGGGTTGGCTTCACATTTTACGATTTTATTTTCCCCCTCTTCCTGTTTGTCGCCGGTGTTTCGCTGGCTTTTTCACTGAACAGCACCAGTAGCCGGACCAAGACCAAGTCACAGCTTTATCGAAAAGCCGCTATCCGCATGGTAATCCTGATCGGCTTGGGAATCCTGTACAAGAACGCGCCGGTGCCATTCCTGGAGCCCTCCCAGATCCGGTTTGTAAGTGTATTGGGAAGGATAGGATTTGCCGGGTTCATCACCACCGTTTTGTACCTCAATTTCAGCAAGCGGGGAAGGATCCTGTGGATTGCCGGTATTCTTCTCATGTATTATGCTGTATTATTTCTGATCCCTGTTCCCGGATACGGCGCCGGTGATCTTAGTTTCGAGGGTAACCTGATTGGATGGTTCGATCGTACTTTTCTGCCTGGCCGGTTGTTGCAGGGGACTTATGACGAGCTGGGTATTCTCACTCAATTTCCCGCGCTTTGCCTGACCATGTTGGGAGCTTTCGCGGGTGATGTGCTGCGGTCGGATCATACCCAGGGCTTTAAAATGGGACGATTGACCTTGACAGGAATTGGATTGGTTGCTGCCGGCTTGTTGTGGAGCCTGCATTTCCCGGTAAGCAAGCATCTATGGTCCAGTTCATTCATCTTACTTACTGGCGGAATGAGCTTCCTGGCCCTGACGCTGTTTTATCTGGTGATCGATGTATGGAACAACCAGAAATGGTCCCTTTTCTTCCGGGTGATCGGGCTCAATTCACTGACCATTTACCTGGCCTACCGGTTTATTGATTTTGGATATACCTCACGATTGCTCTTTGAAGGATTGTACAAATTCAGCGCCGAGCCATGGCACGAAGTATGGCAATCTCTGGGAGCGCTGGGATTGGTGTGGTGCTTTTTATATGTGTTGTACAGACACCAATGGTTTCTAAAGGTGTAAGTTTTTACTTAGTCATTTTCTCCCTCCAGCGGGTACAGCGGAGGTAGTTAGGATGTCAGAAAAAAAGTGGAATGTTGGCATTGATTTGAGCGCTATACAGTGCGCCGTTTGTTATTGCTTCATCGTATCCGACGCCTTTAATCAAAGGGGCGAATAATAAATTACCGGTCGTTGTGATTTCCGGCTTATTAAGTACGGATTGGGCTTTCTCGGCATCCAGGCGGGCTATGTAGGAGAGGTTAATGTTTTGTTGAACCACTGGATTACTGTGTAAAGCAGCATCCAGATAATAGGGTAAATTCTGCCCAGGAAGCAGAACGCTGCAGGAACAAAGCAAAGTAAAAACAAGATAGGAGTACGGGTTAATTTGCCGGATATTTATGTCAATACGACTTTTGCGCATAAAAATGAAATTACAAAAGCTACACCAGCCCTCCAAAAGGATAACTGGTGTAGCCGTACTCTTGAATTAGCTTTTGTTTTCTTTCTCGTCGATCATTTTTTGGCTGGTGACATGGCCGTCGGCACTAAACAAAACCTCGATATTGCTTTCTCCTTTTTCCAGCTCTGCTTCGTAGCTGGTTGTACCATCCGAGGCGTTGATCTTTGCAGCTTCATCTATGGAGTACCCTTTAAATTGATTGGAAATTGCATTTTTTATTGCCATAGGAAGGTCATCTTTCCTGATTTCCATTTCAGTTTCCAGCCAGGTGCCTGATGTATTAAACAATGCAGACATTTCATGTCCGGCTTGATGGAAGTTTGCCTCCCATTCTCCTTCTTTTTCCAGTTCCCACTTGACCTTCCGTGCATCCTGAAATTTGGTTTTAATTGCATTTTGAACAGCAATAGGTGTGTTGGAATTTTGTCCGAATGAATTTGTCCCTATACCTAAACAAATTGCGCTGATAACTAATAAGTGTTTCATGATTCGTGTTTTTGGTTAAATAATGCCCTATCCACAAACAAAATTGAAGTTGAATTCTGGAATAATTCTGGAGCGGTGTCACCAAAAGTCATTTTGTATTGCTAAAAGGAAGAGACCGCCTGTTTGTTGGTCAAGGAATCAAACCAAAGCACTTGGGATTGTAGATTAAGGCTTACCGGACCTCAGAGAGCTATTTCCAGAACGACAAACGTCCCCGGTTTAGCGGCACGACGGCCATTGGTCCCTGGTGTTTCCTCAAGTTCTGACGTAGGGACATAAAGCCTGTGTGTCTGCTTATTCAGGGCAATGGTGCGGGCTCCTGTCTGGGTAGGGAAATTTTGCAGAACTTGACACGTACCACCGGAGGCATCAACCACGGTGAGGGTACCTTCACCGTTCGAGCTGAAAGCCAGGTGAAGGTCCGGGTCGTAGGCAACACCATCCGCGTGGTCCCCGATAGGCAGCGTCTGAAGCACGTGTCCGGTACCGGCATCCACTACAACCATCAACTTATCACAAGAAGCAAAAAGCCGGTGATTTGCAGAATCCAATACCAGACCGGTTGGTTCTTCCCCGGGCTCCAGCGGCCAGGTGGCGGTCACCTCCATTTTCTTTACATCGATTTTAGCAATCAGGCTTTTGTCTTCAATATTAACATAGATGGTGCCTGCTCCGTCCGTTACCACAGCCTCCGGTGACCCGGGTAATTCGATGGTCCCGACCACCTCATCGGTGACCGGATCGATGACGGTAGCATTATCACCGCTGTGGTTCATCGTCAGGATATGTTTTGAATAGGCATCGTACAGGATGGCATCCGGGTTATCCCCAGTGGTCATTATGCTGTCCAGAAGTTCGAAGGTTTCCGGGTTAAAAATCACCACCGAATTGCTTCGGCCACAGGAAATATAGCCTTTGTGCAAAGCCGGAACCAGAGCGACTCCATGTACTCCTCGCACCGGAGTGATCAGACCTGCCTGTTTGCCGGTATTCAGATCTACCACATGAACCCGGGTACCATGTGAGACATACAGTCGGTTTGTGGCATCATCGACGACCAGGTAATCCCAGAATCCATCGCCATCCAAAGTTATTCGGCGGGTGACCTGAAATGAGGATGAGGTAGTTTTTTGTGGTGTATTATTACAATTGATCTGCTGTAAGATCAGGATCAACACGAATAATTTATGGTACATATACAGTCATTTCTATAAAGATGTCCGGAGGCGCATGGGGTCACCAAAGCAAAACCTTCTTACCAGCCCCTGTCATTCGCCCGTCCTCAGTGATTCCTTGTGAATGGCAGGGCAGAGTCCAAATACATTGGATTTGGATTAGATTATACCTCTGGTCAGATTACCGGTCTGGAAGCCAGTAATTCACAGGTCATTTCCTTAACTTACGAGGCTAAACAATTCCGGTTATGCGACATCTGAAACTTTTTGTTTTAGGGCTACTTCTGCTGCCCTTTATAGGTATTACCCAGGTTTCTGTCATCCAGCAAAAAGTGGAAGACAAAATCAATCCCATCGGGATGGGAGAAATGCATCCCCGATTCAGCTGGCAATTGAGTACGACCAGCAAAGATGTGGTCCAGACGGCTTATGAGGTCCGTGTTGCCACCGACGAAAAGCAATTATTGCGCGGCAAAAAATTGCTTTGGACCAGTGGAAAAGTGACTTCGGACCAGTCGGTTTTCGTGACGTATGGGGGGCCGGAACTGGTGACCAACCAGCGCTATCTGTGGCAGGTGCGGGTATGGGATAACCTGGGCAATGTTTCCGAATGGAGCCCTGTAAACAGCTGGCAGATGGGTATGCTGAAACAGTCGGACTGGCAGGCCAAATGGATCGGACAAGGATTCCCCGAGACAGACGGAGAAAGGCCCAGTCCCTATTTTCGTAAAGAGTTTAATACCAATAAAACCATTACCTCGGCTACAGCTTACATCACCTCACATGGATTGTACGAGGCCTTCATCAACGGTCAGCGCGTCGGTGATGCCTACCTCACGCCCGGATGGACGAGTTACAACAAACGCCTGCAATACCAGGCTTATGACGTAACCTCCCTGCTTCAGAAAGGAGGCAATGCCATCGGTGTGCGCCTGGGGAATGGCTGGTATCGGGGCATCATCGGATGGGCTTCGCAGGATGGCTTTTATGGTAAGGAGCTGGCTTTACTCTTCCAGCTGGAAGTCACCTACAGTGATGGTAGCAAGGCAACGATTGCGTCGGACGGTTCCTGGACGAGTCGTACCGGAGGCATTGTTTATGCCGAGATTTACAATGGAGAAACTTATGATGCCGGGAAGGAGCCTATGGGCTGGAATAAGGTTGGCTTTGATGCTTCGCAATGGTTGCCTGCCATGGTGAAAGACCTGAGTTATGATCAACTGATTTCCACCTACAACGAGCCTGTCCGTAAACACGAACATCTGCAACCGGTGGATGTGGTGATGACCCCGGAAGGAGATCATGTCATTGATTTTGGCCAGAACCTGGTTGGGTGGGTCCAGTTGAAAGTGAATGGCAAGGCTGGTGACACCATCCGTATCTACCACGCCGAAGTGCTGGATAAAGAAGGTAATTTTTATACGGACAACCTGCGGGCTGCCAAACAAACGAACGAGTTCATTCTGAAAGGTGGGGGAGAAGAGGTCCTGGAACCGCATTTCACCTTCCAGGGCTTCCGTTACATCAAGGTAGAAGGTTATCCTGGAGAGCTCAAGCGGGAGAACTTCACTGCCATAGCGATGTATTCGGATATGGAAAAGACCGGCACGTTCGTAACCAATGATCCGCTCATCAATCAATTGCAGCACAATATTCAATGGGGCCAGCAGGGTAATTTCCTGGATGTGCCCACCGACTGTCCCCAGCGTGATGAGCGACTGGGCTGGACCGGGGATGCACAGGCTTTTTCCGCGACGGCGGCCTTCAACCGCGACGTACATAATTTCTTTTACAAATGGCTGCAGGATGTGACCGCCGACCAGAGTTCCAGCGGTAGTGTACCGTTCGTAGTTCCGAATGTACTGGGTGAGAATGCAGGTGGATCGGCCGGATGGGCCGATGTGGCGACCATCATCCCCTGGAATATGTACCTGGCCTACCGGGATATCCGGATCCTGGAAAATCAATATGGCAGCATGAAGGCATGGGTCGGCTATATGGAGAATGCCAGTACCGAAGATCTGTGGAATAAAGGATTTCACTTTGGTGACTGGTTGTTTTACCGGCCATTTGATGATAACGATGGCCGTTCGGCAGTAACCGATAAATATCTGATCGCCCAATGCTTCTTTGCACATTCCACGCAGCTGGTGCTGAATGCTGCTCAGGTCCTGGGTAAAACAGAAGATATTCCTCATTACCAGGATCTCCTGAAACGCATTAAAGCAGCATTTATGAAGGAATACGTGACCGGATCGGGCCGGCTGGTCTCGGGCACCCAGACCGCCTACGTGCTGGCATTACAGTTTGATATGTTGCCGGAAAATATGCGGCAGCAGGCAGTGGATCGATTGGTCGAAAACATCAACAGCTACAGCACCCACCTGACCACCGGATTTCTGGGTACCCCTTACCTGTGTCATGTATTGTCGCGCTTCGGGCACAGTGATGTGGCCTATGCCCTGTTAATGCAGCAGACCTATCCTTCCTGGTTGTATCCGGTGACCATGGGAGCAACCACGATCTGGGAGCGCTGGGACGGTATCAAACCCGATGGAACCTTCCAGGTGCCCTCGATGAACTCTTACAATCACTATGCCTATGGAGCGATCGGTGACTGGATGTACCGGAATATTACCGGCATCAATGAAGATCCGGCCAATCCGGGCTACAAACACACCATCCTGAGACCGCAACCGAATGGAGTGCTAACCTATGCCCAGGCTGAACTGGAGACCCTCTATGGTAAGCTCGCATCATCCTGGCAGATCATGGGCGACACCCTGGAACTGGAAGTTACGATACCGGCAAATACCACCGCGACACTGTATATCCCTCATGGGGACGGCAAAAGTGATATGAAAAACCTGGGGTCGGGAACCTACCATTACCGGGTAGGGTGGGCCGGAGTAAAAGCCGGTAAATTTGATTTGCAATCCAAAGTCCGGGACATCTGGAAGGACGACGCTGCCAAAGCAGTGGTATTGAAAAATATCCCGGAGCTGAATGGTGCTACCGACCTGCAGATAGGTCAGATGATGGACCTCTCCCTCGGTGACCTGGGTAAATATGCTCCGGATCTTTTTTCCGAAGCACGATTGAAAATGATTGAGGAAGCCTTCCGCAAGCTATAACCTGCGGAATGGATTATGTTTTATGCTGAATCCTAAATGGATTGAAGATGAGCAAAAAGTACCGATTGTCAACTGGCAACAATATAAAAGCCTTGATTTTAGATCTTCAAACAATTGATTCACGAACATGCCCCAGGTTTACTCCTTCTTTCAAGTTGGTGTATTACCTGGCGGCTATCGCACTGATACTGGCTTCCTGTCATCCGAAAAACAGCGATACAGGTTGGCGAGAGCTCTTCAATGGGAAGGATTTGTCCGGCTGGGATACTTACCTGGGGCATCGGATTGGTGATTCCGTGAGCTCGATGCATAAAGAGCCTATTGGTTTGAATAACGATCCGGACCGGGTTTTCTCGGTGGTTAATGAAAACCGCGAGCAGGTGATCCGTATCTCGGGACAGGACTGGGGAGCGCTGACCAGTCAGGAAACTTTCAGTAACTACCATCTGCAATTGCAATTCAAATGGGGTCGTAAAAAATGGCCCCCCAAGGAAAAAGATAAACGTGACAGCGGCTTGCTATACCATGCCGTCGGTGAGCAGGGGGCAGATTATGGCTTCTGGATGAGATCACAGGAGTTCCAGATTCAGGAAGGCGATGTAGGTGATTATTGGGGCTGTGCCGGCGCTGTCATGGACATTCCGGCCAGGCAGGTGGATAGTTCCAGTTATATCTGGGATCCCTCGGCAGATTTGCTGACATTTCAGAATGGCACCCCGGTTGGCAGACATTGCATCAAAAGAGCTGATGCGGAAAATTCAATTGGTGCCTGGAATACGATTGATCTCTATTGTCATGGGGATACGGCTGTTCATATGGTGAACCACGTGGTCAATATGGTGCTGTACCATTCCAGGCAGGACGATGATGGAACCTTCACACCTTTGACCGGAGGCAAGATCCAACTGCAGTCCGAAGGTGCTGAGGTCTATTTCCGTAATGTGCGTATCCAGCCAATCGAACGGATACCAGCCGAGGTGCTGGAATAGCTAAGTCATGACTGGTGAAAGGTCAAAACGACCGGGAAGTGATTCATTCTGAAATTGACTGGAAGGAGACCGGATCACATGCTGTCCCGGGAGGCAATCCATCGGGATTTACATACACCATTCCATCTTCAATTTTGACGCGGTACGTTTCGATCTTTTCGGTATAAGGCGGAGGTGATTGACCATTGTGTGGATAATATTGATATCCGTGCCAGGGGCAGGTGATGTACCCGTCTACGATCTTGCCTTCCCCCAGCGGACCGTGCTGATGCCGGCATACATTGCTCACGGCAGCAATGTGGTTCCCGTCTCTGAAGACGGCGATGGATTCTCCATTGCAATGAATGATACGGGCACGCAGGTCCGGGATGGATGTTGCAGGGCCGACCGGGACCCATTCCGTCATTTTCCGGTCATTCAGCTGCATTTCCCGGCGACTCTTATGGGCCGCGACCAGATGCAGTATGGTAACCGATAAGGTTAATATGGTCAATAATACGATCCAGAGCCAGCTTTGATGATTCTGTAACAGGCCTAAAGCCACATGCATGACCAGTAAACCGTAAGCGATGTACACCGCCATATGGATACGCTTCCAGGCGCCTGGTTCCAGATTCGCCAACCAAAAATCATGGCTGGTTACAGCCATCAGCATCAGAATGACCAGGGCAACAAAACCCAGGACCTGAAACGGGAAATCGGTCAGCGACCCATAAGATACATTCGAAGTGAATAGAGACTCGATAATGCCAACATTCCCAAGACTGTGAAACTGGATGAGATTAAACACACCATGAACCAAGCCGATCACAAAGGTAGCGACACCCAAATGCCGCCGATTGTACAACAACGGTAAAAAACGGGCATTGATCCGGCATAACGGACCTATGGAGAGGACAATGTTGAGCATCAGAAATGCCAGCGTTCCCGTTGCCCGGATAATCCAGGTCTCAAGGGTGCCATTGGGAAAATAATACCATTGTGCCACCAGGAAGAGGCTCAGATATCCTACGATAAAAGATACGAGGATCGCATCGTACTTCCTTTTCTGGGTATTCCATTGTACGGGGAGGTAGTGGTTAGCCATTCTGGATCTTTGGGGGTGTTTCGGAATTCTGATCAGGCAGGACGTGGTCTTTTGCCGGTGGTTGAAATAATTTGTCCTGGACGACTGGGCGCGGTATTACCAGGACGGCCAGCGTAACCAGTGCCGGCAGTATCACAACCAATCCAATCCAGATCCGCCGGTGGTATCGCTGCAAATCCTGTTTCATACGGTTCGGGATTTGGATTTGCGGTAATGAATCCATAATCCGGGCCATAAAAGGACGGTGCCCGGTAAAAGCATCAATCGCATGAGGACTGAGGATCCGGGCATGCGGTCATCCATCCGGTTCACCAGGCTCACAAGGAACCAAATGGCAAAAAGGGAACCGCAAACCAGATAAATCAGAATAACGGTTTCAACCCAGTGGTAAACATCCATGATGGATGAAGGTACGTAATCTGGTCATTTTGTATCCCGGAGAATATCATACGATTAGGGTGCCGGCTTAATAAATGTATTCCAGCCCTACTTCAAATCCCACGATGCAGGTGCTGCAGTCGATGGAGAAGGTCTCCGGACGGTCGTCGATGTGTTCGGCGAAATTGACAATGATACCACCCATGGCATCCAGGCTGCCGTCGTCGTAGTCGTAGAGAAAGAAGGCGTAGTATTTGTCCACCGGATCGATGGTCAGTGCCGGACTGATGAGTGGAAAATTGATGGTCCTGCCTCCTGAAGAATTGGTGGTGTTGATCTTACTGCCCCAATAGACATCCTTGGGCGTTTTATTGTCGGATTCCAGGGTCAGCACATAAGGTAACAGCTCCGGGCCACTGCCATCGGCATCCCATGCCGCTCCGTTGGTCATGGTTTCCGGGAATTTGGTCACGCTCAATGAGGTGATTTTAATGGCGGAGGGTAAGGTCCGGGTCTGGCAAAATTCGCCTTCCCATCCGGTGGGACACTGACAGCTGCCGTCGACGCAGACACCATCATTCTGGCAGGTGACTCCTTCGCAGGGATCGGCTTTCTTACAGCTTTGAGCCAGAAGGATGAACGAGAAAATCAAAAGTGGTATGAATTGGCTGAATCGCAAGCGCTGTTCCATATTGCGGTTTTTCTTCCTGCGAAATTAAGGGCAATAGTCACGGTGGCGCATCAATCTTTCGGGTGATTTGGTCTGGAAGTTACACAGAGTGCCACGGAGGTTACACGGAGTGCCGCGGAGGCCGAAAGGAGTGCCACGGAGGTCGTGAGGAGAGTCAAGGAGTGGCAGACGGATTGCTTCGTCACCTTTCGGGCTCCTCGCAATGACAATTGGGTTGTGGTCGCTTTAAAAGGTTCTCGCCGGGGCAGGTGGATTGCTTCTTCGTCTTTCGGAGTTCTCGCCATAGCAGGAGGATTGCTTCGTCGCCTTTCAGGCTCCTTGCCATGACAATTGGGTTGCTTCGTCGTCCTTCGGACTTCTCGTTAAGACAGTCAGGCGCTTCGCAGGGACCTCCGGTAGCCCAGGGCACCGCCAAACCAAAGGATCATCCCCAGGGTCATCAGCCACTTGTGCGTGGCGCTGGTCATGGCACCGGTAAATACCAGGATGCTCGGAATCAGGGTCAGGGCCAGGCCGGCGATAGCGATCAAACCATAGATGTTTTTCATAATCGATGCGTTTAGGCGACCGCAGGACGGTTGCGTTGGACAATAAAGCTCAGCACGATGTACAGGAATACGGCAATAAACCAGCCGGGTAATCCCAGGAAAAAGATTTCGATACCCATAAACTGATTGATGACCAGGCAGGTGCCGAGCGTGAGGAACCAGGTTAGCGCGGCAGCCCAATTCCAGCCCATCTTCCGAATGGATGCCAGGTTCGACTGCAGTCCAAGTTTGGGGAAGATCCAATAGTCGATGAATATGATGGCACCCATGGGCATGAGCAATAACCCGTATAAAGCTACAAAATCCAGCAGGCGCATGACCAATGCCGGAAAACAGGCAGCCAGGGTCGTTACTGCTCCGACGATCAGGGTGACTTTCCAGGTGCGGGATTTGGGTAACACCGCCTGTACCGCAAGCCCCGCCCGGTAGATGGTCGGATTAGCGGTCGTCCATCCGGCGATGATCACACATACTGCACCGGCCAGTCCGGCCGCATAATAAGCAATGGGACCCGGGGCAAATTCCAGGCTGTTGTTCGACACCTGCAGGAAGACGGCATAGAGAATACCGGAAGCCAGCCAGGCAAAGTAATGGCCGACATACATGCCACCGGCCGAGGCAAAGCCGGCCGTCCATTTTTTTGCATAACGCAAGACAGACATGTCTGCCATCCCGATGTGCATGGCCATATTGCAGAACCAGGCGAAGAACAGGACATGCCAGAAGGTGAACTGGGATTGGTTTTCCAGCGGTACTCCGGTCCAGATCTTGGCTTTGGCCACCGACCAGAATTCGCCGACCGAATGGACGCCTAATTCCGGTAGTACGGCAATGGCAGCGGCAATGAAGACCAAGGGGAGCCAGGGAGCCGCCAGATTGGCAAAACGCGAAACCTGGTCATAGCCCAGCATGGCTACTACGGTGGTCACGGCTCCGACAATCAGCACGATGACAATCCAGGAAACACTGTGAGGCAGCCAGTCGCTCAGCTCCGCCATGGGCAAGTTGAAGGGGATACCCACCGCAGTCGCCGAAACAGCTATCATGGAACCGGCGAGAAAACAAAACATCAGGGCATTGACCAGATTGTATAAAGTGGTCAGGTTGCTACCGCAGATCTTTTCCAGTTTGTAATACAGCGTGATTCTTTCGCGGGTGGCGATGGGCGCCGTCAGGAATGCCCAGCTCAATACAGCCAGTAAATTGCCGAAAAACAACCCGAGTACCAGCTCTAATGCCCCGACACCGTGAGCTACAAAGAGTGGTCCGATTACAAATTCAGTACCAGCCGTATGCTCACCGGCATACATGCCTAAAAAGCTTCCCCAGGATTTCCATTTGGAGGAGGGTACCGGTTCTTTTTCAAATTCCTGGACGTCCTCCAGGCGCTTGGTCCATTTTGCTAACATTGTTCGGTTATTCGTTTTGTTTTGGGATATCACGTAAGCGGTATTTCTGCATGGCGTACCGCTTCTTTAAAAATTTCTTGGTCAATGGCTGGTCGGAAAGGACCATGGCCGCTCCTAATGCAGACCCCACCGGGGCCCGGGTCGTACGTACTTTGTACTCCGGAAGCCGTAAGGCCAGCAAGGTTACAAATACGTCATTTTCGGCAAATCCACCATCCAGATAGACCTTTTCAATGGATGATTTACCGATCGCCAGTCTCAGCGAGCGCTCCTGCACTTCGGCGAATTCGAGCATCAGTTGATGGTAAGCGGTGGGATAATCACTGAATGCGTGAATTTGATTTTCGGTTGGTTGCTTTCGTCTCCACGGAAGGTTTTCCAGGTTGAAGTAAACCTTATTCTCCTGAAGAATGCGGTGATAGATATCCGGTGCAAATCGTTGCTTCCTGAACTGTTTGCCATCCGTGTCAAAATGCTGCTCCAGTAATTGAACTTGCCTGGCAAACTCATGTCCCAGGAATAAGCGGGAAGCACGTACCGGTTGTCCGGAGGGCTGCATAAAAAGGAGGCAGTCCTGATTCAGGTCGTGCTGGGTTAGTGCCTGCTCAGCGAAAGGATTCATGCAGATGTTCCAGGTGCCTGTTGAAAGTAGTACAAATGGTTTTTTTTCTGCCCGGAGGTAAGGGATCAGCGCTGCTGAACTGTCATGGATACCGGGGCCGATCACAAATGACTTACCCAAAAGCTGCAGTGACAGGCTGGTTGGCACCAGCGGTGGAAGCTGCCATTCCAACCCTTCTTCGTACACCCAGTCGTGATAGTCCTGCTCAGCATAATTCCACAGCGCCGTATGACAGCCTACACTGGTAAACTCACTGACCGGGATGCCGGTTAGGCAGTAACTCAGGTACTGCGGTAGATGCAGAGACCAGCGGATCCGGTCAAAGATTTCCGGTTTCACATGCCGGAGCCAATACAGCTGGAGTCCTGAATTAAGCATTTCCAGTGAAGGTGAAGCTGTCTCTTTTGCGAGCTTATGAGCGGGTCCGTAGTGGTCGTAAAAGGATTGCAGGATTTCCGCAGGATAGGGTTTGAGGTAATTGTACAGTGGAGCAACAGGCTCACCCTGCTGGTCCAGGTGCACAAAGCTGGCCCCGTACGTTGAAAAATTTACAGCATCGATGCGGAATTTCTTAGCGGAACGCAATCGTTCCAGGGTATCCCGAATCCAGTCTACCAATGCATCCAGATTATCTGCGGGATCTCCGTCCTCATCCCAGATCTCTGCAATCTCCAGGACCTCCTGATGCACTATCTGATAATCTTCATCAAAGACAAAGCATTTCTTGTTGGTCTTTCCGATATCAAATACGACGGATCCTTTCATATCATAATCCGGTAGCTACGGTGACGGCACCACGGTCCCTGATCAGTTGTTTCCGGACCTCCAGTGTACGGTATAGCTGGATTGGATCCAGGGCAGCACCACTACGCAGCCGTGCTTCCCGGAGTAAGGGGCGGACATCGGTACGATAGGCTTGCTGGAGGATTTCCTGGGCCATCGTAACATCGTTGGTTTGCCGCGCTGATTCCAGCGCGCCCCGGTCAATGATCAGGGCCTGGGCATATGCCAGCCGGATCGCTTCCAGACTCTGCAGCAGGTCTTCCAGCGGGTCCTTCAGGTTGTGACTGGCATCGATCATCCAGGCCAGGTCCGGATTATCAGCCTGATTGTTTTCCATGCCGTAAACCAGTTCATTGAAGATCAGAAAGAGTTGATAAGGCTTGATGCTTCCTACGGTCAGGTCATCATCCCCGAATTTGCTGTCGTTGAAATGAAAGCCTCCCAGTTTGCCCTGCCACATCAGCGTGGAGACAATTTGCTCGATGTTGGTATTCGGGAGATGGTGTCCGAGGTCGACCAGGGTAAATGCTTTCGGTCCGCAGGCGTTGGCCAGCAGGAAGGAGGTCCCCCAGTCCTGGATGACCGTACTGTAAAAGTTGGGTTCGTAGGGCTTGTATTCAATGTACATCTTCCAGTCTTCCGGCAGATGATTGTAAATAGATTGCAGGCTTTCCCGGGTGCGTTCCAGTGCATGCCTGAAATTCAATTGACCAGGAAATGAGGATCCGTCGGCAAGCCATACGGTGATGCTTTTACTTCCCAGTTCCCTGCCATATTGGATCACTTCAATATTGTGGTCAATAGCCTGCTGCCGTTCGGTTTTGCTGGCGTGGCATAAGGAGCCGAATTTATAACTGTGGGCCTGACCTTTCTGATCCTGGAAGGTGTTGGAGTTGACGGCATCGAAGATCAGGTCGAATGAAGCAGCCAGCTCTTTCGTGGCCTCCGTGTCCTGCGGAATATCCCAGGGGATGTGTAATGAAATGCCGCCGGCAGACCGGGTGAGTGCATGCAATAAACCGACGTCTTCGATCTTCTGATCCAGATTGCCGGGTTCACCGCCGGTCGAAAACCGCCCAAAACGGGTGCCTCCGGCTCCCAGCGCCCAGGATGGGATGGCTACCTGCAGGTCCATCAGCCGGGTGAGCAGGTCATCCGTGGATAAGCCCTGATCTTCCAGTTGCATCTTTAAAAAAGCAAATGCATCGGCATGTGAACGCCGGTGTTTTTCATTGAAATCGTGGATCGTTTCCTGCTGGACTCTCATATCCTGGTTGATTGAATCTAAAAATAAAAATCTTCGCCGGCTTTATCCCGATTATCGGACAAATGCCTGTGCTACGCCACCGTCGACGTTCAGGGTGTTGCCGGTACTCTTGTCCAGGAGGGCCACAAAAGCGAAGACACCATTTGCAATGTCTTCCGGCCGGATGATGGCATGCAGCAGGTTGCGTTTCGCATAGTAAGCAGGCAGTTCTTCCACGCTGATACCGTAGGCTTTCGCCCGGCCCTCGGCCCAGGCGCCTTCCCAGATCTTACTGCCAATAATAACCCCATCGGGGTTGACGGTATTGACCCGGATGTGGTCGCCCGCCAGCTCTGCCGCCAGCAACCGGGTCATGTGTTGTTGAGCGGCCTTGGCGGTCCCGTAACCTACATTATTGGGGCCGGCTACGAGTCCGTTTTTACTGGCAATGGAAATAAAATCTCCACCTAATCCCTGTGCCTGCATCACGGCAGCACCGGCTTTCGCCAGCAGGAACTGCCCTTTCACCAGGACCTCCTGAAGTATGTTCCAGTCGGCTTCGGTGGTATCCTGCAATGACTTGGAAATAGCCAATCCTGCCGAGTGAACCACGATGTCCACGCCCCCGAATTCAAGACAAGCTTTTTTTATGGCGGACTCTACCGATGCAGATTTTGTTACATCGCAGACGGCATAGGTCGCCACATCCCGTGGGAATGTTCCTATGGCCTCCACCAGACGTTCTTCGACAATATCGGTCAGAACGATACAGGCTCCTTCAGCTGCCAGCTTGTCTGCGATGGCCTTTCCGATACCACCACCCCCACCGGATACCAGGGCTATTTTCCTGGATAAAGGTTTTTCTTTGGGCATCCGTTGCAGTTTCGCTTCCTCGAGGAGCCAGTATTCAATATTAAAGGCCTCCTGGCGGGGTAGGGCGGTATAGGTAGAGATGGCCTCGGAGCCGCGCATGACATTGATGGCATTAATGTAAAATTCAGCGGCTACGCGGGCCGTCTGCTTGTTCTTAGCAAAGGTGAACATGCCCACCCCCGGGTAGAGGATGACCACGGGATTGGGATCTCGCATAGCGGGGCTGTCGGGATGTTTGCAGCCTGCGTAATAGGCGGCATAATCGTCCCGGTATTGTTTGAACGCGGGCTCCAACTGTTGTTTTATCGAATTAGGGTCGCTTAGGTCGGCTCCTGGTTTCAGGTCAAGCACAAGGGGCTTGATTTTAGTACGGAGGAAATGATCGGGACAGCTGGTACCCAGAGGCGCCAGCTTAGCCAGGTCTTTGGAATTAACAAATTCCAAAACCTTGACGTCGTCGGTGAAATGACCGACCATCCGTTGTTCACCGGAGCACAGTCCGCGCAGAATGGGAGCAAGCATTGATGCCTGCTCGGAGCGGGCAGCTGGTGCCAGACTCTGAACGATGGATCCACCGAATACTGGACGCTCTTTACCCTCGCGGGCGGCAATGTATTCGGAAGCCTGTTCGATGACTTCCAGGCTGTTAAGGTAACATTCGTAGGAGGTGTCACCCCAGGTGAACAGGCCATGACTGCCCAGGACAATGCCCCGGATCCCTGGGTTTTCTGCCAGACAGCGTTCCAGTTGTAATCCCAGGTCAAAACCGGGACGCTGCCAGGGTACCCAACCCATCGTGTCACCCCATATTTCCCTGGTTATGGCTTCACCATCCGCTGCGGCAGCGATTGCAATCAAAGCATCCGGGTGCAGGTGGTCGATGTGTTTGAAGGGCAACATTCCGTGGAGTGGTGTATCGATGGATGGCGCAGCGCTGTTGAGGTCAAACAGGCAGTGCTGGAATAAAGCGACCATTTCATCTTCAAACTCCAGGCCGCGGTAGACATTCTTGAGGTCCCGTAACCTTCCGGTATACAATCCGGCGATCCCTTTACGGGTCAGGGTGCCGATATCCCCTCCGGAGCCTTTGATCCACATGACTTCCACTTCTTCACCGGTGAGGGGATCTTTTTCGATCGTTTTACAGGAGGTATTTCCTCCGCCATAATTGGTTATGCGCAGGTCTGCACCGAGTACATTGGACCGGTACAAAAATAAACCTACCTCATCGCCGGCTAAACGGGCAGCTTTTGCTTCATCCCACAGGTAGGATACGTATTTAAAGGCTTTGACTTCCATGCTATTAATTTTGATCAGGTTACAGATCTCCAAATTTACCAGACTCTCTTCAGAATAGTGTTCCGTACCATTCTGGTTCGCGCAATATTTTGCATTTTAAAGGTGTAATTCTCGGTGACCCGGGAGTAGAGCTATGCGCAAAATTCAACCGGAAACATTCCTGGAGATCAATGAATACTCCAAAACCCCGAAATACCGGCAAATCATCAATTCGGTGATCCGGGGCATCGAGCAGGGACTATTGCAACGTAATGACCGGTTGCCATCCGTCAATCAGTTGCTCATTGCCTTCGATATCTCACGGGATACCGTTGTCAAGGCCTACGACTATCTGAAGGAAAAGGAAATTATTGATGCTGTTCCCGGTAAGGGCTATTACATCAAAAGCGTGCAGATGCATCGACAGCACAATGTCTTTTTATTGTTCAATAAATTGAGCGCCCATAAAAAGATCATTTACGATTCATTTTCAGAAACGCTGGGTGATCAGGCAGCCATTGATTTTTTTATTTATAACAACAATTATCGCCTGTTTAAACAGTTGATCCGTGGGCACCTGAACAGGCCCTATACCCATTTTGTAATCATTGCCCATTTTCTGGATGGCGGTGACGATTTGCTGGAAGTTCTGGAAGGTATTCCCCGCGAAAAACTGATCGTACTGGATAAGCTGATCCCTGGTATTTCCGGAGACTATGCAGCGGTATACCAGGATTTTCGCAATGACATTTACTCGGCATTGACGCAGGCTTTGCACCTACTGAAAAAATACCGGAAGCTCAAGATCATCTTTCCACCGGATGGGTATCATCCCCAGGAGATCATTACCGGGTTCAGATCCTTCTGTCAGAAATACGGTTTCGAAACAACGATTGTTTCTTCCATTGCCGATGAAACACTGGAGCAGAAGGACGCTTACATTACATTGATGGAGGATGACCTGGTGCAATTGATCAAGAAGATCAAATCCCTGGGTTGGAAGGTGGGAGACGACGTCGGCATTCTTTCGTACAATGAGACACCACTCAAGGAAATTCTTCTCGATGGCATCACGGTGATGTCAACCGATTTTCATCAACTGGGAGCGACTGCCGCCAATTTAATCCTGAACGGAAAGAAGGAACATGTGATCAATCCTTTTTCGCTGGTGGTGCGCCATTCGCTATGAACAAGGCGGTGGAATTTCCAAAATCAAATGCTGATCACTCCAGCCTGAAGGTTAATGGACAAAATAACTTACCTTATAACCACTAATTCAAGAGCATGCCACGAATCAGCCACCTTTTCATCGGTCTGGTCTTCTTTTTACTTCAATGTGCGAATGAGGTGGTTCAGGAAGCCGATTACCATCCTATCGATCCGGTGACCAAACCCTGGACCCGCTGGTGGTGGCAAGGGAGTAGTGTGACCGAAGCCGGCATCAAAAAAGAACTGATTGCATTAAAAAATGCTGGATTTGGGGGCGTAGAGATCACTCCCATTTACGGCGTCATCGGGGATGAGGCCAACTTTATCCCTTACTTATCAGATGTCTGGGTACAGCGCCTGGAGTTTACTCTTCAGGAAGCCAGGCGAATGAATTTGGGGGCGGACCTGGCCACGGGGACCGGCTGGCCATTTGGTGGTCCGTGGGTGAATGATACGGATGCGTGTAAATACATTGCACACCGGATTTACAAACTCAGGCCTGGTCAGCATCTTGATCAACCCATCGTGTACGAGCAGGAACCGATATTGCGTTCGGTGACCAATCAGGTGTATCAGTTATACGGTTTACTGGCAGAGAAAGGAGAGAAACCGACTGGCTCGATGAGTTATCCGGAGCTATTGAAAGGACAACATACCCTGATGATCAGCGATTTGAAAGACCCGGTGGCTGCGAATGCAGATTTGCAGGGCCTGGCTCTGGATCAGGTACGCTTCAAAAAGCCACTTCCACTGGAAAGACTTATGGCTTATTCGGATGAGGGTGTTATTCTGGATCTTACGGAGCGCGTAGATTCATCCGGGAGGCTGGAATGGGTTGCTCCGGCAGGTGCCTGGACGCTCTATGCATTGTTCAGCGGCTGGCATGGCAAGATGGTCGAACGGGCAGCTCCGGGCGGAGAAGGCAATGTGATCGATCATTTCTCACATCAGGCCATTCGTGACTATTTGCAGCGATTTGATCAGGCATTTGCCGGGAAAAGCCTGAATGGACTGCGCGCCTATTTCAACGACAGCTATGAGGTGGATGATGCACGCGGTCAGGCTGACTGGACGCCTGATTTTTTGAATGCCTTTGCTTCAGCCCGAGGTTACCGGCTGGAAGAGCATTTGCCGGCATTTCTTGGCCTGGATGAAACAGAAGAAAACAAAAGAGTCCTTTCGGATTACCGCCAGACCATCGGAGAATTGTTACTCGGGACCTTTACCACCGACTGGAAAAACTGGGCGCACCGGCAGAACAAAATTATTCGTAACCAAGCCCATGGCTCACCAGCCAATATTCTGGATTTGTATGCGGCTAGTGATATTCCGGAGACGGAAGGCACCGATGTGATCAGGTCGAAAATGGCTTCCTCGGCAGCCCATGTAAGCGGGAAAAAACTGGCTTCAGCGGAGGCCGCCACCTGGCTGGATGAACACTTTCTTACCACCCTGGATCAGCTGAAGGAGAACATCGACCGGTATTTCCAGGCGGGGATCAACCATGTCTGCTATCACGGGACCTGCTATTCACCGGCCGGGGATCCCTGGCCGGGGCGGTTGTTTTATGCTGCCATTCATGCCAACGACAGGAATCCCTGGTGGCAAGATCTGGGCGCTTTGAATGTTTATGTCCAGCGATGTCAGTCGACCCTGCAGTCCGGATCGCCCGATAACGACGTATTGCTGTATTTTCCATATTTCGACCGGCTCGCCGATGCGGAAGGAGGAAACCTGGCGCATTTTGATGGTGGCGCTCAAGCCGCATCGCTGAAGGAATTCCGCCAGCTGGCCGATACGCTATACAACCTGGGGTTTGCATTTGATATCATCTCAGATGTACAGATTGCTGACCTGGAGGTGTGGAACCATCAATTGAAATCCAATGGTCAGGTTTACCGTTCCATTGTAGTCCCGCAAACCACCTACATGCCGGAAAGCACATTGGAACACTTGTTGTCGCTGGCCCGCCAGGGCATACCGGTCATTATTGAAAACGGACTCCCAATGGATGTTCCCGGGCTTTCCAATCTTTCAGCACGGCAGTCGACTTTCCGGAGTCTTAAACTTTCTGCCGAAAAGCTGGAAAATGTACAGGTAACGGGTGCCGTTATCGAAGTGTTGAACCGGTTGAAAATCCGGCGGGAAACACTGTTTGATACCGGGATGCGGGCGATCAGACGACAATCAGGGGATCAGACGCTGTATGTCATCACCAACTGGTCCGATACAAATTTTCAGGGATGGTTGCCGTTGTCAACGCCCGGTAAAACGGTGATGGTACAGGATCCCTGGAATGATCAGCAAGGTCAGGCACGTTTAAGAAAAAATGGGGAACTAGGGGTGGCGATATGGATAGCAATCCCGCAGGGAGGTACCCGTATTCTGCAGGTCGATCCCCGGGACCAACATCGTCCGTTCCTGGAAGTATACGAACCTGCAGGTGCACCGCTGGCAGTGGACGGCGAATGGACGCTGACCTTTGAACATGGGGGTGCCGAGCTCCCGGTGAGCAGGCAGTTATCCAAGCTGTTGTCCTGGACCGAATTGGAAGGGGAAGGCTATGCCGCCTTTTCAGGCACTGCCCGTTACGCTATTGATTTGATCTTGCCGGAACACAAACCGGATGCCTGGCGTCTGGACCTCGGCTCGGTGGCTAATTCTGCGGTGGTCATCCTGAACGGGGAGAAATTGGGGACGCTTATCGGACCAAACTATTCGATCGATGTCTCCCCGGAGAAGTTTTTACCGGTAAATAAACTGGAGGTCCTGGTGACCAACCGCATGGCCAACCGGATCATTGCCATGGATAAGGCACATACATTCTGGAAGCGCTTTTACAATGTTAATTTTCCGGCTAACCGGGCTGCGGACCGCGGTCCTGACGGCTTATTTACAGCGGAAAAATGGAAACCATTGCCTTCCGGATTGCTGGGGCCGGTGCAATTAATCCCACTGCAAAAGATGAACCCCCAATGAGCTTCCACTTTTCATTGAACCGCTTAAAAGCACCATTAAAATTAAAAGTGAAGCGGCGTCATTACCACCAGAAAGCCAGCTTAAGCCCCGGTTTCACAGGAAAGAAATTCATTCTGACGGGAATAATAGCCGTTATTTTGAGTTTAGCCGGATCATGGCATTGCGGGCGATCACATTCCATTGACCGGCAAGCGCTGGTCACCCGGCACAATGTCGTCCTGGATCATGTTGATACACTGGGTGCTTTGACCGTAGGAAATGGAGAATTTGCCTTCACAGTGGATGTGACCGGACTGCAGAGTTTCCCGGAAGCCTATGCAAATGGCATTCCCCTTTCGACCCAATCCCAATGGGGCTGGCATTCGATGCCCAATGACGCCAACTACCGGTATGAGGAAACACTTGATACCTTGCTGACCTGTGGTGACAGACCAGTTACCTATGCCACCCAATCCGGAAGTGGAAGGCGCGGAGAAGCCATAGAATGGTTTAGGCGTAATCCGCAGCGCCTGCAGTTGGGATTGACCGGACTTCAATTGACCCGCAGGGATGGATCTGCAGGGAACATGGCAGACCTGGAACAGATCCACCAGGTTTTGGATCTGTGGAACGGCGTTATCACCAGCTCTTTTGAGTTTGAAGGCGTTCAGGTGGAGGTTCAGACCCTGGTCCTACCGGACCAGGATGCTGTTGCTTTTCATATAACCTCAGATCTGATCCGGCAGGGGAGGTTGAAGGCCCGGATCTCATTCCCGTATGCAAAAACGTGTGCTGTTTGCCCTGGTTATGATTGGGATCATCCGGAGGCCCATACTTCCGTGATGTTGGACTCGGCGGATAACTTTGTCAACATTGGCCGTGTGCTTGACAGTGCCCGTTACATGGTCCAAATAGCCTGGCGTGATGCCCGGTTGGAGCGCCATGGCCCGCATGAATTTGACCTGGCTCCAAAACCGGATGCTGGCGTCCTGGAAGCTGTCATTTGCTTTCGACAAGAAAAAACTGATCGGATAGAGGCCGATTTTGCAGGTTTGAAGCTGCAAACAGAAGCTGCCTGGCACGCCTTCTGGAAGTCCGGCGGCGCCATTGATTTTTCTGCCTGCAGCGATCCTCGGGCACCGGAACTGGAGCGCAGGGTGATCCTGTCGCAATACCTGACCCGGATACAATGTGCGGGGACCATGCCACCACAGGAAACCGGGTTGACCGGCAACAGCTGGTATGGCAAAGCGCATCTCGAAATGCACTGGTGGCACGGCGTCCATTTTGCATTATGGGGAAGACCGGAATATCTGGAGAAAAGTCTATCCTGGTATGAACATATTCTTGGTCAGGCCCATTCCATCGCGATCCGGCAGGGTTATGACGGCGTGCGCTGGCCGAAGATGGTGGGACCGGAGGGGATTTCCAGCCCTTCAAGTGTCGGCGAATTCCTGGTTTGGCAGCAGCCACATCCCATCTATTTTGCGGAATTGATGTACCGCTGGCATCCGGACCGCCCGACCCTGGAACGCTATCAGGAACTGGTGTTCCAAACCGCAGCATTCATGACATCTTTTGCAAGACGGGACACCACCGACGGACTTTACCATTTATGCCCTCCACTGATCCCGGCCCAGGAAATCTTTCCTGTAGAGGAGACCCGTGATCCGGGCTTTGAGCTGGCTTATTGGTACTGGGGATTGAAGACAGCACAAACCTGGAGGCAGCGGTTGAATTTGCAGCCGGATCCCCGGTGGGCTGAAGTGCTGGATCAGCTGGCGCCCTTGCCTCAGGTAGAGGGTAAATATTTGCCCTCTGCTTCCAGTCGCGATGATTACCTCAATCCGGATAAACGTCGTGACCATCCGATCGTAACAGGCATTCTGGGCGTATTGCCACAAACGGCAAAAGTGGATCCTGACCTGGCCGAAAACACGTATCAGGAAATAAAAAACAACTGGCAATGGCAGACCACCTGGGGATGGGATTTTCCCATGCTGGCCATGGCTGCGGCCCGGTTGGGTCATCCGGAAGATGCCATCGACTGGCTCCTGATGGATGCTCCTAAAAACACCTACCTGAATAATGGACACAATTACCAGGATCAGCGCCTGAAACTGTACCTTCCCGGCAATGGTGGCTTGCTGACGGCGGTTGCCATGATGGCCACCGGATGGGATGGTGAGCAGGGCCACGCACCCGGTTTTCCGAAAAACGGGATGTGGAACATCCAATGGGAAAAGTTGGAATGCATGCCCTGACCCGTTCAGAATTTCTCCAGATTCCAGGTGTACCTTTGCAACTCACCAACTCCTGGTATCCAGTGAAGTATGAAAATATTGGTAGTTGAAGATGAATTGAAATTGCGTGAAAGCATCTGCGAATACCTGCAACAAGAGCAATACATCTGTGAAGTAGCCGGGACTATGCAAGAAGCCGACGTAAAATTGGATATGTATGAATATGACCTGGTAATTTTGGATTTAATGCTGCCCGACGGACTTGGGTTTGACTTGTTGAAGCAGATTAAATCAAAGACCCGGCCTATGGCTGTTCTTATCTTATCGGCTCGTCAGGCTGTTGATGACAAGGTTAATGGATTGAATTTAGGTGCTGACGACTACCTGACGAAGCCATTCCATTTTTCTGAATTAAATGCCCGGATAAAAGCATTACTACGCCGAAGGGTTTATTCATCAACGACTATTGAAATTCACGGGGATCTTGAAATTGATACGTCGGCCAGACAAATCCGTATCGGCGCAGAACTGGTCGAAGTGACCCGGAAAGAATACGATTTGTTGATGTATTTAGTGCTCAATAAAAACCGCGTAGTCACGAAGTCTGCCATAGCCGAGCATTTATGGGGAGATTACATGGATTTGGCCGATAATTTCGATCTGGTGTACAGTCACGTCAAAAATTTGCGTAAAAAAATCATGGACCGAGGAGGTCAGGACCCTATCCAAACGATTTATGGTTTGGGTTATCAATGGAAACCGGAATGAAATTACTGGTAAGTAATAATCGGCGCTTTTTCCCTTTTCTACTTTTGATCCTGGTTGCTTCGGGAGCCATTTTTTATGTGGTGGTACAAGCTATTGTACGGGAGGAGGCGGATGAAAAATTACTCAATAATGAAAAACGAATTATTCAAATTCTTGAAAAAGGGGAATTGCCGGTTTCCATTCCACCTCTGATTGAGGTCCAGGTATTATCGCCATTATTGCCTGATGCTACAAACTTTACAGACACCACCATCTTTGACCCGCTGGAAATGGAGAACGATTTGTTTCGTCAACTTTATTCACGTAAATCGATCAAAGGCCGCACTTTTGAAATCATCAACCGGAGCCCTATCCTTGATGCCAAAGAATTGATAGCGACAATAACAGCTCTTTCTGCACTCTTATTGCTTTTTTTATTTGGGAGCAGTTATTGGCTGAATCGCAGGGCCACCAGGAAGTTATGGAGTCCATTCTACCAGGTTTTGGCAAAATTAAGATCATTTAACGCCAATCAGGATCAGCCCATCCATTTACCGGCCACGGAGATTGATGAGTTTATTGATTTGAATTTTGAATTGACTACACTGATGGAAAAAGTGAGATTGGAATATAGCACTTTGAATGAATTTACCGGTGACGTAAGTCATGAACTTCAGACGCCGTTAAGTGTGATGCGCGCTAAATTGGAACAATTATTAAACGGGAACCCGAATAATCAGAACAGTTTACTATTTGAATTGTATGAGGAGGCGACTCACATGAGTAAAACGATCCAGGAGTTACTCCTGTTTGCCCGGATTGAAGGCAGGGAGTACAAGAGGGATATGACAGTACACCTGGATCAACTTCTGAGAGCTCAAATTTTTAGGATTCAGGAAATGGGATTGGGGGCTTCCATTCATTGGGAGTTGGATATTGAACCCGTCACCAAAAATGAGGTGAATAGCGGATTGCTTGACGTGCTGATTAAAAACCTAATGGAGAATGCCATTCGATACACCAGTTCAAAAGGCGCCATCCAGGTTATTCTCAAACCAACGATTTTGGAAATTAAAAATCAGGGTGATCAACCACTGGCACATCCTGAAAAACTTTTTAATCGATTTTATCGTGATTCCAATGCTGGCAAGCATTCCAGTGGGTTAGGTCTGGCAATGGTAAAAAAGATTGTCGATTTGCATGGCTGGGATTTGTCCTATCATTTCGGTCATGGGTATCATACATTTAAAATTGTTTTTCAGCCTTAAAAGAGTTCAGAATTAATCCAGAATTCAATCTCAATTTTGAATTAAAATTCAAAAGTAAAGTCATGAGAGTCTATTATCCAATGCTATTGTTTTTCCTTGTCGGAGGATTAACTGTATCCTGTGCTCAGTCAACCAAAAATGTCCCACAGGCAGTAATGCATGCCTTTAATGATCAATTTGAAGGTGCCTCGAAGGTCAAATGGCAACTTGAAGAAGGAAAAGACTGGGAAGCGGAGTTTCTACAAAACGGCCAGGAAATGTCAGCAACCTACACTTCAGAAGGCCATTGGCAGGAAACCGAAACGGAAATAGAGGCCAATGAATTGCCACAGGTGATCCTATCCACTTTACATACTCAATTTCAGAAATTACGCATCAGAGAGGCGGCTATCGTACAACGCCCGGAACTCGACAAGGCTTACGAAGTGGAGATAAAAAGTGGAAAAGAGGTTTTCGAAGTGTTACTTGATGAAACGGGAACAGTCCTTTCGACGTCAAATGAAAGTAGCGAAAAAGGTAAAAATTGATTAATCATTGTGGGTAAATTGAATATCGTGAAATACAGATGCATCCTATTGATATTGTTCCTGACACAAATTCTTAAGGCTCAAAATACCTTTAACTTTGTGGTTCAGGATAGCCTGACTGGGGAACCATTAATTGGTGTCAATGTATACATCACCGAGCTCAATAAAGGAACAGCCACCGATCTGGATGGCCAAGCTGCATTATCGAATATTCCGAATGGCACGTTTACCTTACGCTTTAGTTATCTGGGATTCAAGACCATCGAAATGCCATTTGCCTTTCCGCAGCCCGATCCGGCATTGACCCACACTATTTTAATGGCTGCTGAATCGGAAGCGCTGGATGAAGTGGTCGTATCCAGTTCCAGGACCAATGCACGTATTGAAGAGCTGCCGGTCAAGGTGGAGGTATTGGGCCAGGAGGAAATGGATGAAGAATCGACCCTGGTGCCCGGCGGAATCGGAAGCATTCTGGGTGACTTATCCATCATCACCGTCCAACGGGTCAATGCGGTCAATGGCAACGATGTGATCCGCATGCAGGGTCTTGACGCGCGATATACGCAGATCCTGAGGGATGGATTGCCTTTATACGGTGGTTTCTCGGGAAGCCTGGGTGTTTTGTCCATTCCTCCGCTGGATCTCAAACAAGTAGAGATCATTAAAGGATCGGCGTCTACTTTATATGGAGGCGGTGCAATAGGCGGATTAATCAATTTTATCTCCAAAACCCCGGGTAAAGAGCCGACCACCACCATGGTGCTGAATGGAACTACACTGGGGGAAGGAAATGTCAATCTTTTCACCAGTGCAACGAAGAATAAACTGGGATATACCTTCTTTACCGGCGGGAACCTGAAACCCGCCCGCGACGTGAATGGTGACGGCTTTGCGGAAGTGCCCTATGACGCGAGCTTTACGATGCATCCCCGCTTTTTTATTAACCTGGACAAGCAGACGGACCTCAATATAGGTTTTACCGGCACGTACAACCGCCGGAAGGGTGGCGACCTGCAGGCCATCCAATTTCAACCCACCCTGCGGCACCCTTTCTTACAAACTGAAGAAGCGCTGCGTACACTGGTTGACCTTCAGTTGCATCATACCCATAACAATCAGCAATGGACTGTCAAGTCCGCCGGGACCATTTTTGACCGTACCGTGACGCAGCCGGATTTTCATTTTCAGGGAAAACAGCTCAATTCGTTTACGGAGGTCAATGACCTGATTACCTGGTCGGGGCATTCCCTGGTCCTGGGCGGTAACCTGACCACGGAGTCGTTTCAACTAGGTAAATCGGATGAAGTGCAGTTTGATGACTATCATTTTGTGGTACCTGGTTTATTTGCGCAGGATGACTGGCAGTTCACCCCCAAATTGTCACTGGAGACCGGCCTGCGCTGGGATCATCACAATGTTTACGGCAGTTTTATACTTCCCCGGGTGGCTTTCTACTACCGTCCTGTCCAGGATGTTTCCATCCGGCTGGCCTATGGCACGGGATATAAAGCGCCTGCACTGTTCGATGTTGCCGAACCTTCGCCTTATTTACTTCCCGTCCCGGGGGCCTTGCTTCCGGAGCGCTCCGGTGGATTTAACGCCGATGCCAACTGGTCTGCTTTGATAGGCGATGCGCTTGGAATTACGCTGAATCAGGCCTTATACCTGACCAATATCCGGAATGCCAATTTACTGGTCACCAATCCCATCGACCAGACCATCCACATAGTGAACAGTGAAGGGGCAGTTAAGAGTTACGGCACGGACACCTACATTCAGATGGATTACCATGGGTTGGAACTGTACTTTGGCTTTAACTACACCGACGCATTTCGGGATGATAACGGCGAAAAAGTAAACCTGGCCTTTAATCCCAAGATTAAAATTTCCGATGTCATCGCCTATGAGTTGGGTGATAACTGGCGTATGGGCATCGAGTCCAGTTTTAGCGGTAGACAATACATCGAGAACAATGAGCGTGTTCCCAACTTCTGGTTTTGGGCAGCCATGGTGGAGCGTAAATTCAATTTTGGAAGCCTGGTCCTGAATTGTGAAAATGTGTTCGACGCCCGGCAATCCAACTATGGACCTCTTGTGACCAACACAGGAGGCATGCCGGTCTATACCTCGCTATGGATGCCGGTGGAAGGCCGGGTGGTCAATTTAGCGCTGCGTATCAAGACGTAGGTTAGTCAATTGTTTTAACAGAATTTGATGGATTATGAGTCATCCGGATTTCAGAAATAAAGTCGCGGAAATAACCCTCCTTTTTTGGTTGATGAAAATCGTTGCAACCACACTCGGAGAAACATTTGGTGATTTTTTGTCAATGACTATGAATTTAGGCTACCTATTGTACAATCAAGTGCCCTAATTAGCCTGAAAGTCAGAATAAGGACCAATCAGGGTAAATTCCTGCCATAATACAAAGACACTTCCCGCAACACCGGAACATCCTTGCTGTCCAGGATCCGGATCCGGATCTTCTCCGTGGTCAGAGGCGGGAATCGCAGTAGCCGTTTGTGTCCGATCGTCGTCTGTTTGGCAATCAATTGAAATTGGCCATCTTTCCAGATGTCTACGGCAAAAGATTTTACGCGCTGGCCGAGTGGTAAATATTCCTCCAGGGATAAAACATTGAATGTGTCCGCCGGATTGACCGGAATGATCAGTTCTGCCGTTTTGCCCGAGGCGGCCCAATAGGTATCTGGCTTGCCATCGGTGAGGTGGTCGGGTTGTGAACCGGGATCGGCATGATTCGTTGATGCCTGGACCATGGCCTTCAGGATCAGGTTCTGTGCAAAAGCCTTATCCAGCATTTGGCGGAATTCCATCAGCCGGGTTGAGTCATTGGGATGGATCAATCCTTCACGGTCGACCGGTACATTGAGCAGGAAGTTGCCATTGCGGCCCACGGAAGCGAAATAGATGTCTGTCAGTTCCTTCAGCGACTTAACCTGATCGTCGGTGGATGGACTGTAAAACCAACCAGGACGGATGGATACATCGCATTCGGCCGGAACCCATTTTTCACCGTCTTCATCGCCTCTGTTAAGAACACTGGTAGGCGGCGAGCCCGCACCCGGAGTAAATCCGTCGATGTTAAGGGTACTCCAGTTGGTGACCCCGGCATAGCCCCGCTCATTTCCTACCCAGCGGCAACCGGGTCCGACGTCGCTAAACATGATGCAATGGGGATGAATGTCCAGCACGGTCTCATGGAATAAAGGCCAGTCATAGACCTGTTTTTTCCCGTTGGGCCCTTCTCCATTTGCTCCATCGAACCATTGTTCAAAGACATTCCCATAATTTTCATGGACTTCCCGCAGGGTATTGGCGTAGATCTGGTTGTATTCCGGGGTGCCATAGGCCGGATGATTGCGGTCCCAGGGAGACAGGTAAACCCCAAAGAGCAGCCCGTATTTTTTACAGGCTTTGGACAACTCCCGCAGGACATCGCCTTTGCCATTTTTCCAGGCGCTTTCACGGACGGTGTGTGTCGAATATTTGCTGGGCCACAGGCAGAACCCGTCGTGGTGCTTGGCCGTAATGATGATACCTTTCATGCCGGCTTTCTTAGCCGTGGCGGCCCACTGGTTGGCATTAAGCCTGGTGGGATTAAAGACTTTGGGGTCTTCAGTACCCATACCCCATTCCTTGTCGGTAAAAGTGTTGGGTCCAAAATGGATGAACATGTAATATTCGAGCTCCTGCCAGTTGAGCTGGTCGGTAGTTGGTAGCTGACCGTAGGGCAGGAGAGACTGAGTGTAAGCCATTTGCATAAATGCAACCGCAAACAATAAAAAGTGGATTGATCGGAAAGTTTTTTTCATGGCATCAAGACTTGCCGGGAAGTTAATCAAATATCAAGAAATCACCCTTTGGTTCATTTCCGGTCCTCCCTCATTTTTCGTTAATTGCGGCAAAGCAACGATCGCATGGAGCTAATCACCAGGGCCAGTAAAGAAGCCGACCGGATCGCAATCCTGGCTCACGGCAAAACGCACACCTACCGGAAATTATTGGATGAATCAGGTCATTTGGCCTGGTTGCTTCTCGGGGATTCTTCAGACCTGGAAGAAGAGCGGATAGCCTTCATGGTCCCGCCGGAATACGATTATGTGCGGGTGCAATGGGCCATCTGGCGGGCAGGAGGCGTTGCCGTCCCTTTGTGCCTGACGTATCCGTTGCCTTCGCTGGTATATGTGTTGCAAGATACCGAAGCCAGGACGATAGTAGTCACTAAACAGTACGCGGATCTACTGCAGGATTATGCCCGTGAAAACGCGTTGCGGTTCCTGATCCTCGAAGATTTGATGCCGGTTGCGAAGAAGCCATTACCTGACATCACTTCCGGACGCCGGGCCATGATCCTGTATACCAGCGGCACTACTAATTTGCCCAAGGGTGTCGTCAGCACACATGGAAACCTGGAGGCGCAAATTGCCATGCTGGTTGATGCCTGGGAATGGTCGGCCGATGACCGTATCCTGTGCATTTTACCACTGCATCACGTACACGGCATCGTCAATGTGATCGGATGCGCTTTGTGGAGCGGAGCCAGTGTAGTTTTTCAACCTAAATTTGACCCTCAATCTGTGTTCCGGTCCTTCCAAGCGGACGGCCTGACCTTATTTATGGCGGTCCCCACCATCTATTATAAGCTTATCGCCTACTTTGACCAATTATCTCCGGAAGAACAGGAATCGCTGACTTCCTCCATGCAGGCCTTCCGGTTGATGGTGTCCGGATCGGCGGCCCTGCCGGTTTCCGTCATGGAGCGGTGGCAAGTCCTGAGTGGACACCGTCTGTTGGAACGGTATGGGATGACCGAAATGGGGATGGCTATTTCCAATCCTTACCTAGGTGAACGTCGCCCGGGCCATATCGGCCAGGCCCTGCCTGGAGTGACCGTTCGGTTGGTGGATGAAAATAACCTGGTGGTCCCGGATGGTGATGCCGGTGAGATCCAGGTAAAAGGCGCTAATGTATTCCTCGAATATTGGAATAAACCCAATGCAACCCGGGAGACATTCACGGAAGACGGCTGGTTCAAGACCGGAGACATAGCAGTTCTTGATGATGGGTATTACCGGATCCTGGGGCGCAGCTCGGTGGACATCATCAAGTCCGGCGGGTATAAGATCTCGGCACTGGAGATCGAGGAAGTCCTGCGTACGCATCCGCAGATCAGGGATTGTGCTGTGGTGGGGATCCCTGACGACGAATGGGGCGAGCTGGTGGTGGCTGCTCTCATACCGGCTGGTCCGGAAGTATTGGACACCGATTTACTGGATCCGTGGATTCGGGAGCGTTTACCGGCATACCGCATACCCCGCAGATACCTGGTGGTGGAAGACCTGCCCCGTAATGCCATGGGTAAGGTGACCAAGAAAGAAGTGAAGAAGTTGTTTTAAAGGAGCTGGTTTATTGGGTCACGCAAAGGCGCAAAGGCGCAAAGGCGCAAATGTGTCATGCATAGTATTGTAAGTGCAAAAAAATTTTAATGGAATTGATTGGAATTAAAACTCAACGAATGACTGAAAATGAGTTATCAAAAATAATAGTCAACGCTTGTTACCAAATTCATACCCAGCTGGGACCCGGTTTATTTGAGTCAGTATATGAAGAAATCCTGGCATATGAATTAATTAAAGAGGGATTGCATATTACAAGACAACAAGGAATTCCAGTCATTTGGCAGGAAATTAAAATGGATCTGGGCTTTCGAGCAGACTTGATTGTGGAGAACAAAGTATTAATTGAAATTAAATCCGTTGAAGCCATTGCGCCAGTCCATCAAAAACAAGTTCTTACCTATTTAAAACTTACTGGAATTAAACTAGGTCTTTTGATAAATTTTAATGATGCCCTAATAAAAGACGGAATTTCAAGAATTGTAAATAAATTATAGGTTGGTCATAACCAATTAACCAACTCTAATCGGATATACATAGCTGTAAAGCAATAACTTAGCGGCTTTGCGACTTCGCGTGAAATACAAAAAGGACTAATTTGATCAAGTAAAGCTTTAATTGAAATAAACAAATACAACATGCTGATTTATGGTGTAGCGGTGCTGGCGGGATGTTACCTGCTGGGGCAATTGACCGGAGAAATATTGGGCAGGTTGCTGCAAATCGATGCCAATGTTGGTGGGGTAGGCTTTGCCATGCTTTTCCTGATCCTGATCTCTCACTGGATGCAGGAACGGAAATTATTTACTACCGACATGGAACAGGGAGCCCTTTTCTGGAGTAAAATGTACATTCCCGTGATCGTGGCCATGTCGGCTATTCAAAATGTGCAGGGAGCTCTTACCGGTGGATTGGTGGCCATTCTGGCCGGGATCATTCCTACGGCGGCGGCATTCCTGATGATTCCTCTGCTGGCCAAATTATTTCACGCCCATCCTGAAACCCCGACATCATGAGCTGGATTCAGGATTTATTGGTGAAGAACGGATTGGTGGTTGCTTTTTTGGCTACAGGGGTCCTGATGCTGTTAACCCATTGGCTGGGCAAGCGCTTTACCGGCGGACGGATCCCGGGTTCTGCCATAGCCATCTTCTGTGGCCTCGTGCTGGCCTACCTGGGCGGGCGCATCACCGGAGGAAAGAAGGGGATTGCTGACATTCCCGGGCTTTCAGGTTTCAGCCTGATGGGAGGCGCTATGTTTCGCGACTTTACCATCGTGGCTACTGCAATGGGCGCCAGCCTGGTCAAGATCAGGCAGGCCGGTATGGCTGGAGCCATAGCGTTGTTGCTGGGCATTTTGGTAGCCTTCATCTTTGGCGCCGGTGTTGCGATCGCCATGGGCTACCGGGATGCAGTCAGTATAACCACGATTGGCGGCGGCGCCTGCACCTTCATCATCGGACCGGTCACCGGTGGAGCGCTGGGTGCTTCCTCCGAGGTTATCACCATCAGCATCGCAGCAGGGTTGGTCAAGTCTATCCTGGTAACCATCGCCACGCCCATGGTGGCGCAATACATTGGTTTAAATAATTCGAAGACGGCTATGATCTATGGCGGACTGATCGGTACCACCAGCGGCGTTGCTGCCGGGTTGGCGGCTACGGACCCGAAGCTGGTTCCCTACGGCGCTTTGACAGCAACGTTTTATACCGGGCTTGGTTGCCTGCTTTGTCCGTCGATTTTGTATCTGCTGGTCGGATGGATCGTTTGATTCGTATTTGGTTTAAGTACCAGGCTCAAGTGCCTGCTCTATAGCTTCACTCAATCTTTATTAGTTTACGGAGGCGCCAGGACGCTTCGTTTTCATGAAGATCCTGTATTTCCCTGGTATCTTTTTGGTTCAACATTCAACACTCAGCATTTTCCTTCGCGTCTACTCCCCAGTTCTCTGTGTAACAAGATTCCCATCCTATTTGCTAACTTGCTTCCATGCAGGAAAGCGATCCCTTTTACATCGGCTGGCAGGACATCAAACCCGGCCGGTTTATGAAAAATACCGTATGGGTTTTCAGCCTGATCGGAGCTATTGTGGCCATGGGCTGGGTGATGGGTCAGCAACCTTTTGCCAACGGAGTCTTTTATTATGGCCAACTGCGGACTTTCGAGGGAGTGCTGGTGATGAAGCCAGCCCCCATGCTAAAGGTGCCCAATGGAACCGGCTGGAACTCCATCTTGCTGGTCGGTGCCGGAAAACATGGGGCGGAGTCAACCATCGAAGAGCTGTGGGACATCCTAGAACAACCGCTGAATGGCCGCTGGGTAGCCCTGGAAGGTACGCTCATAGAGGATGATGGCAAGCAGGTGCTCGAATTGACCAATGGTGTCGCTTCATTCCAGGGATGGCTGGGGCATGATACCACCTATGTGGCCGAATTTCGAAACCTGGGCTGGCAGAAACTGGCTGGCGAGATTCTGGATCCCAAGTGTGCCTTTGGGGTGATGAAGCCAGGATGCGGGAAAACCCACCGTTCCTGTGCCAGTCTCTGTATTGCAGGGGGTATCCCGCCGGTGCTGCGGATGCAGGATGCCCGCGGAAATATCAACTATGTCTTGATCGTAGACCAGAATGGGGAGTCCCTGCACGACCGCATAACGCCATATCTGGCAGATCAATTGTACATCTGTGGTGAGCTCAAACAGGTGGACGACTGGCTGGTCCTTTTTACCGGCCTTGGGGATGATGTACAGCGTGTCGCACCCTGGTGGGGTGATCAGATCGTGATGTGTCATTGAAAGGACGAGGTAGAGGGGATAAAGGTCAGGGGACAAAGGTAAAAGAGGGATAAAGGTAAAAGAGGGGACAAAGGTAAAAGAGGTATCAGGATGCATAACTCCCCAAAACCCCACGGCTTTAGCCTGGGGATGAAAACATGGAGCCAGCAGCACGAGGGTAAAAGAGGTACCAGAGGTGAATTCCCAATGCCCAGTGGCTTTAGCCCATGGAAGATTACAGGACTTTCCAAACCTGTATGAGTACATGATCGGGGTTTTTGATCCCGGTGCAGATAAACAGCGTGTTATTCATCCACTCGTAGTGTCCGGAAGGTGCTTCAAATTGGGGAGCAGCCCGGAAATAATAGTCTTCCGGTGAGACTACTTCACCTCTGCCTATACGTTCAGCAACCTCGATGCTGGCTACACGGAGGCCCGTATTTTTAATGTAGATGATCGTCCCATCATCCGTCTGAAACTGATAATGAGCCTCCAGTTCGGCAACACCATCGGGGCGTACGATCTGCCAGTCAGCGCCTCCCGGCAGAATTTTACCTTGGATGGTAGGACCCTCAACCAAACCCCCTGTGATCGGTATAATCCTGCGCAAACCATGCGGGGTGTGGCCAACAACATAAGGGGGTTGCAATTCAACCTTCAGGGTACAAAAATATTCCAGTCCGGGGGGCTGAGGTATGGTCATAATCGTTGGTGTTATTGCATCTGATTTAAGCTTTCCCGGTCAAAACCGGCAATCTTCCGGTATTGGTCCATGATTTTTTTCAATTCCTGATGCGGGATCTCATGGGCTTCAAAACCATGCGGAAACCGGTCTTCCATCAGATCCATGATCTGGTCCGGACCTTTTGCCCGGTTCTGCAGGACGATTTTACCTGTTGCAGGTACCCGTTCTGTGTCATACGCAAGCAATGCCTGGGTTACATCATCATGGGTCAGCAGGCATTGACTCAGCCAATCGGCATCCAGGATGGCCTGGGAAGCACCATTCGAACCGATTGGGTACATGGGATGCGCAGCATCGCCCAGCAAGGTTACTCGCCCGAATGACCACCGGCTGAGCGGATCGCGGTCAGACATGGGAAATTCGTAGATCGCACCGGCCCCGCGGATCATTTCAGGCACATCGAGCCAATCAAACTGCCAACTCCCATAGAGATCCAGCAGCCTGCCCTTGTCGGATTCCCGGTTCCAGTCGCGAACGGTCAGTGCTGACTTTCCTTCTTTTACATTGGCTACCCAATTGATCAGCTGCCGGCCATCGGTGTCATTGACCGGCAATATGGGGTAGGCCACCATTTTCAAGCGGTTGCTGCCAACCATGATCATCGACTGTCCGTTGAGAAATGGCTTCATCATGGTGGTCCCGCGGTACAATACATTTTCTGAATAAACCGGTATGCCTTTACCGGGGTACAATAGAGAACGCACGACTGAATTGATACCATCGGCTCCGATGAGAAGGTCGCCTGTTTCGGTATGCACCGTTTCGCCGGTTTCTTTGTCAATGAAATGGGCTGTGATTCCGGATGGATCCTGACTGAAATCGTCCAGATGATGGTTGCTGAGGATGGCTCCTGGCCCGATCCGGCGGATAACCTCATCAAAAAGGATCATCTGCAAGGTGCCCCGGTGGATGGAAAATTGGGGCCACTTATAGCCGGCAAAACGGCCTCGCGGTTCACTCCAGAATTGCTGTCCCAGCCGGTTGAAATAGACCAGATCGGAGGTTTCGACCGCATTGGATTGCAGTTTTTCCTGAAGCCCAAGATTGGTCAACACCCGGACACAGTGAGGGAGTGTATTGATGCCAACGCCCAGGGGTTCAATCGTTTTTACCGATTCAAAAACCTGGACTTCGAATCCGGCCTGATGCAGCCTCAGTGCAGCCGTCAATCCGCCGATTCCTCCCCCGGCAATCAGGATTTTCTTCTTATTGACCATTATCCTTTGGTATGCTGAAATATACAAAGGCTAGGGCGTAGTTAGAAATGCGGAGCTTCGGATCTGCTCCTGACAGCTATCTGGTACCGGATACAATTTCCCAAAATCCTGAATTGTCAAATCGCCATTCTTAAATCAATTCCCTTATCTTTTCTCCATGATTACGGATATGGAATGCACACGATGGACCAGGAAGGCCATTTATTTACTCCTATTATTTTTTGCCGGTCTACACTGTGGTACACCGGGAAATGACGTGTCTGAATATCCAAACCGGCCCATAACCTATATCGTACCCTGGTCTCCCGGTGGTATGACCGATATCAGTTCACGGGCATTGGCCGCTGTCTTGCAGAAACACCTGGGAGTCGCCGTCAACGTGGTTAACCGAACCGGAGGAGGTGGCGTGGTGGGACATCTGGCCTTGAGCCAGGCAGCACCTGATGGATACACCATCGGGGCTATGACCGTCGAGATCACCATGATGCACTACCTCGGAATGACCGACCTGACCGCCAGCAATTTTACGCCGCTGTCCCTGGTTATTGACAATGCAGCTGCGCTGACGGTGAAAGCCGATTCTCCCTATCAAACCTTTGCGGAACTTCTGAATGCGCTGCGGGAACATCCCGGCGTATTACAGGCTTCCGGAACAGCCCGCGGTGGCATCTGGGACCTGGCGCGAATTGGTTTCTTGCAGGAAGCCGGGCTGGATGAAACGGCCATGCCCTGGGTTCCCAGCCAGGGAGCGGCACCGGCATTACAGGAACTCATCGCCGGAGGAATCCAGGTTGTGGTAGCATCCCTGTCCGAAGTTGACGCCTTGCGCAAAGCAGGGGAGGTACGGCCTCTTGTGGTCATGTCTGAAGCACGGCTGCCTGCATTTCCGGACATTCCTACCCTTAAAGAAAGCGGCATCAACTGGGTATCCAGCGGTTGGGTGACAGTTAGTGCTCCCGCCGGCTTGCCACCAGACATCAAAGAAAAACTGGATACAGCCATCAAGGCATCTCTGACTGATGTAGAATTTGCCCAGGCTCTGGCGTCGGCGGGATCGAACGTCCACTTGCTACAGGGAGATGCTCTGACTCAATTTATCACGACGGCCGACCTGCAACACGGACAGACCATGGCTAAAGCCGGATTAAGGGCAAACCAATGAACGGAATTAAGATCCAACGGATATGGGGTGGGTTTTTGACCTTGTGGGGTGCAGTCATTCTCCTGGTAGCCCGCCAGTTTCCCCGCCTTGCAGATCATCATCCCGGTCCGGCCTTGTTCCCGGCGGTGGTAGGGGCAGGATTTGTGATCACCGGTCTGTTATTGGTGGTTCTCAGACAGCACAATGAGGCACTGCAGGCACCTGTTCGCATTTATTGGTACCGGGGGGTAATCCTCCTGGGATTATGTTTGGCATTACCATGGATACTACCCCTGACCGGGTTTATGATCCCGCTGTCCATTGTCGTTGCGATGGTTGCCCTGCTGGCAGGATTGAACTGGTGGAAGTCCCTGCTTGCCGGTGGCATTACCGGGGCGATAATTTATTATCTGTTTACCATTTTACTACGGGTGCCTCTATGAATGCGTTACTG
Organism: Lewinellaceae bacterium; assembly: GCA_020636135.1. Taxonomy (NCBI): domain Bacteria; kingdom Pseudomonadati; phylum Bacteroidota; class Saprospiria; order Saprospirales; family Lewinellaceae; species Lewinellaceae bacterium. The sequence goes on along the minus strand of JACJYK010000001.1, from coordinate 3,662,060 downwards.
AGCTGGGAAGGAATATTGGCCTTGCTATTGGGAGGTTTGTATGGTGCGCTCTTCGGAGCGATTCCCGGATTGACGGCAACCCTGGCCGTAGCTTTATTTATCCCGGTGGCTTTTTTTCTGGATCCCGCGGTCGCTTTACCGGCAATTATCGCCATATCCACCGTGGCCATCTTTGCCGGTGATGTGAGCTCGACCGTAGCCAGGATCCCCGGAACCCCTGCCAGTGCCGCTTATTTCGAATCGTTGTTTCGCTTGTCACGGCGGGAAGGGCCGCTGTATAGTTTGGGTATCAGTGCGATCGGCTCGGCAGTAGGTGGAATGATTGGTTCCCTGCTGCTGATACTTACAGCCTCTGTGATCATTAAAATTGCACGGCAATTCAGTTCTTTCGAGTATTTCTGGATTGCGGTGTTGGGGTTGACAGCCGGTTTATTTGCATCTGGCGGATCTACGCTTAAAGCATTGGCTTCCTTACTGATCGGATTGTTTTTTGCTCTGGTGGGGGTGGATCCTACTTTGGGATATGCACGGTTTAATTTTGGGAATGCCCAATTGCTGGGAGGCCTGAATTACATCGTCGTCATGATCGGATTGTTTGGGTTTTCGGAGGTGCTTACGCAGTTATGGGAGCCGGATAAAGAACAGGAAGAGGTTAAAATGGCGCGGCAGACGGCCAGGGCATTCTTCAGCCGGCCATGGGGCCTGATATTGCGGGAGAGGGGATTGGTCATTCGTTCTTCGTTGCTGGGAGTATTGGTAGGATTCCTGCCGGGTGCCGGGGCGGACATCGGTTCGTGGGTGTCCTGTAGCCTGGAGCGGATCCGTCAAATGCGCAGCGGTAAAGAAGAGCGCGATGACACCATTCTGCTGGCGGGCACCTCATCCAATAATGCCGCGGTAGCCAGTGCCTGGATTCCGGCGTTATCCCTGGGATTACCCGGGGACACGATTACGGCCATTGTCCTGGGGATCTTTATGATGAAAGGTATCAGCCCTGGACCGCTGTTGTTTGATCAGCAACCGCATCTGATCCAAGGGCTTTATGGCACCTTTATCGTCTGTAATCTGGTTTTGTTACCGCTTTACGGATATCTGGCAGCTCTTCTGGCCAGGAGATTACTGCATGTCTCCAAACCATTATTGCTCTCGGTGATCACCGGTCTGTGCATCGTAGGTGCTTACGCCATCAACCACGAGATCCGGGATATCTGGGTGATGGCGGGAATGGGCTTATTGGCCTATGCGCTTAAACGCGGAGGATTTCCTCTTGCCCAGATCGTATTGGGTATGGTCTTGGGACCATTGCTGGAACAGAATTTCATGGTCAGCGCGATCAAATCCAGATGGGATATTACCAGCTTTTTTGAGCGGCCGCTGGCGCTGGGGTTGATGGTAGCGACATTGGTGATCATCGGAGTTGGAGTGCGGTTTACGAGACGATGAGTTTAGTTAATTATTTTTAGTCGAAAAACCAACAGGTATGTAAATATTTAACAAAATGCATCTTGACAAATCTGTTTATAGACTCTAATTATTATAAAATAATTTTACCGGCTTTAATGCAAATCCTCCTGCTTTAAATGTGTCCGCTGTTCTAATTGACTTTGTAGGTTTCTATGACATTATTACCATTTTGGTAATAACCTCCGCTTTGTTATCGACTAGTGATTTTATTATACATATTAAATCAATTATTATGAACTTCAAATGTAAATGGAGTGCGAACCTGGTTATACTAATATGCATTACGTTAACTAATTTTTTGATTGCACAAAAAATTACCGAACCCTATGATTTTCCCGTCAAACCTGGGACCCCCGAATGGAAGGAATTGAAGTCCGGAGATGAAATGGCAGAAGTGTGTCAAGTTCCGCAAGGAATTCTTGATTCCATGACTGTTGAAGCGTTGGTTTTAACCTGTATTAATTACCCATTGCTAGGAAGTATCATGGCTTCCAATAATGTACATGAAGGATTGGATTTGCTTATTCCACATTCAAATTGTCTCCAAAAATTGGTAACACAAAAGGATGCTGATGAAATTTTAGTTGAAGAATATAGTAAGATTAAATTAAGGGAAAAGAGTATTGATGTGCCTGACTATAAGGATTTTAATCTTGAAGTATTGCTAACGCATCCCAATATTTTGGACAACATGAATGATGTTCTTCTTCATAAATTAAAAGGATTTGTCTACAGGAATTTGATCGGAAAAATAAATAGGTCCGATCTATATGGGAGGATTTCGGTAGAGAATAATGCTTACATTCTTATGAAATTATTGAATAGACAAGGACATGGACCTGAGCTTGTAAGCTTGTCAAAAGCGCAAGACATAGAAATATTTGAGCAAAATGGCCAATTTTGCAGTGAAGAATTACTTCAGGCAATAATAAACCTCGGAAAATAAAAGTCCTTGGTTTCTTAGGCTCGAAGTTGCTGGGACTAGTGCAATATTGTTTGTTTATTACAAAATTATTATACTATTTGCATTCGTGCCACTTTTGAACTGAAGTTAAAATGCTGCTCGTTCCCTGAATTCATAAATAATAAAATAATACAACGATGAAAAGGATTATTATTTATATATATCTGCTTTGTAATGCTTTTTCTTTATTCGGTCAATATTCGACTGTGACCATCAATACGCCAAATGCTACGGGTATTGAAGCTTTACAACTTACGGGTTCTGATTTTTCGGCTAGTGAAAAAAGTTACTGGGCTCAATATATTCAGACATATTATCCAAATGCAGTAATATTGTCTGATGCCACAAAATCTTATAATTGCCATGGCTATGCCTGGAATAAAAGTGAAGGAGGAGGTACCTATTGGATAAATGCCACAAAATCAGGTGGAGCTGCCAATTTAGCCAACTATTGGACGGACGGAAGCTATATGGAAGTATGTAGTGTGAATGAAGGACCAAAGATTTATTACTATTCCGGCGACCATTCAGCTGTGAAGTCCTCCGTATCAGGTAAATACGAATCAAAATGGGGTAATTTGCCTTTTGTAAGGCATGATCCAACCTATGTCCCATCTTCCTACAATGGGAGTTATCGACGTTATTATAAGAAAATGAACTGGAATATCACTGCAGGAGGTACTTGTGGATCTACCATTGCATATTCAGTTTCGTCGCTGTCGGGAGCTAGTTATAGCTGGTCCTCCAGCAGTGCATTATCGGGTAGCTCAACTACCAATAATTGTTATTTTACAAAATTAAACAATGGATCCGGATGGGTTCAAGTGAATGTTAGCTATTCAGGTTGTTCCGGTAAATCAAGTCGACTGTATACCACTGTAACTGGGATAATTGGTGGAGATGTCTACCAGTCTGGACAACCAAATAAGGTAATGCAATCTACGATGAGTATCGCACCAAACATTCAAGCAACGATTGATCTATCCTATTTGCCAAGCACTTCATCCATTTCTGTGACGAAATTATATGGTACCGGAACCTGGAGCTATAACTCCAGTTTAAAGCGGTTATTGTTAACGATGCCAACCAGTTCTAACATCAGCTTTCAAATGAATGGCTCAGGTAATACTTGTGGCAGCATATCGCGTAATGTAACGTTTTATACAACGGGATCAATGGTTGCCAATGATGTGGTTGATATTTATCCTAATCCGGCACAATATGAGGTGCGGGTCAATTTACCTGTCAGTATGGGAGCGTCCTTATGTACTAATTGTGATGCGGAACTGTCGGTTTATGATGGCTCATTCCGGACGATCAAAACGATGAAGTCAAGGGTAGTCAATGGGGCTATTAAATTAGATGTTGCCGATCTCACACCCGGGTTTTATTTTGTATCTGTACGAAATGGGACGGAAGTGTATACCGGAAAATTTGTAAAGCAATAGGGAGTCAGGCACTCAGTTCTGTTGGCACAATCAGGAGAATTTCTTGGTTGTGCCAATTGTATTAGATATCTATTTATCAATTTAGAAAAATGGATAATTTGAAAAGGATTTGGATGTTGGCAATACTCAGTTTATACGGATGTCAAAAACTATTTCCACCTCCAAAAGAATGTGAGATAAACTTACATCCCAAGGACGCCTACGATTATCCCATCGTACCTGGAACCCCAGAATGGATAGCTCTGTCATCGGGTGATGAAATGTTTGCAGTAACTCAGGTGCCTGTAAAAGAGGCTAAGAAAATGTCTACGGATGGATTGATTCAGACCTGGATGACCTATCCATTGAATGGCGACATTGGAGCAACGAATGATTGGCCGCGCACAATGGAGTATTTCAAAAAACGATTTAATCCTTTGCACGAATTAATCACTCGCCGGGATGCCGGTTGTAAATTATTGGAGAGATACAAACTATTTGACATTCGTGAGTTTAATGGACCAGGTGACCTATTAGCCATCGTGGCATTGTCATGTGACTTTAATGTGCTTGACAAGATGCGAGATGATCAGCGATATTCATTAATTCGAGAAGGATTAACTAAACATTATGTTATGTTTGAGTATCCAAAATTGTATTCATTAGCAACAATGGAATTTAATCTTTGGGTATGTGCCCGGGTGATGAAATACTTGAAATACCAACCATTTTTAGATGATATTGGAAAGTCAGAAGACTTGTGGTTGTTTGTAGAGACAGGTCATATGCAAGTATATCTCACCTATGATAGCTTTGAAGTGCAGTCGGTCATTAGGCGTGCTTCAGAATTAATTAATTACTAAAGTTTATGAAAAACCCATTCTTTCTCATGTTGATACTCATACTACCTTCTTGTGATAAATCCATCATTGGACCCCAGTCATGTGAAATAAATCAATCTCCAAAAGACGCCTACAATTTTCCAATTGTGCCAGGTACAGCGGCATGGGACGCGTTGGATACCTTGACCGAACAATTGGATGCCACGCAAGTTCCCGAGCGTACAGCACGACGTATGTCTACCGATGGATTGGTCGAAACCTGGATGCGCTATCCGCTTAAAACATTGGTTCTCCAGGCTTATAGTTTTCCGGCAAGCATAGATTATTTTCTCATCCATTTTAATGGCTTATCAGAACTGGTTAGCCGTGAGGATTCAGGATGCAAGCTGTTGGAACGTTATAAAGTATTTGATTTGGACGAATTACCCAGCTTACAAGATCATATACCTTTGGTCGCTTTATTGAGTAATTATGCAGTGATGATACATTTGCGAGAAGATCAATTAAAAGAGATGATAAAAGAAGGTTATGCTAAATATGAGACCCAATTGAATCATCTAGACTATTACTCACATTCCACCATCACGCTTGATTTATGGGTTTGTGCTAGAGCGATGAAATACCTTAAGTACCAGCCTTTTTTAGACGATGTTTATGAATCGGATGATTTGTGGAGGTTTGTCGAAACAGGATACCTTCCGAGTTATCTTTCATCAAACAGCTTTGAGTTACAATCGGTGATAAATCATGCTCAGGAGTTTTATTAAGGAATCTCCAAAGTCTAATTAATGTTGTTTCGTATAGAATTAAGGAGCAACATTTTAAATGTCAATGAAGGCTCCTTTAGTGAATAACGTGCCCTCTGTTTCATAGTGTTTGTTTATCACGCCGAGCCAAAAGGGTGCAATGATGTTGTAGGTTATGAAGGACCTTCAATGCTCAACAAGGTTTTTATCCCTCAATGTTGAATTTTAAAACAATACCCCTTAATGGGCTTTGTGCCCTCTTTTTCTTAGTGTTTATTTACTACACCGAACCAAAAGGTACAATGTTTTGTAGGTTATGACGGAACCTTCAATGCTCTGCAAGGTTTTTATCCCTCAATGTTGAAATTTAAAACAATACCCCTTAGTGCGCTTCGTGCGCTCTTTTTCTTAGTGTTTATTCATTCATGGCAAGTCGCAAAGTATTTAATCGTCGTAAATGATTCTCTTAGTGTCCTTTGTGACCTTCATACCTTAGTGTTATATAAACTCATCCAGCATATCCACCAATCCGGCTGTACACCATCTCTGGATGCCATACTTTCTTCGCAGAGCCTAATGCCATGAGTTGAGCGGTGCGGAATAGGGTATGGTGACGATGCGAAAGGTAGTGACAAAGCCAGGTATTCGCTTCCGGAATGACTACATAGGATTTTCCGGTAGTCTGGCGATAGGCCAGCAGAGCCAAACCATCTTCCGGATTGCTGGCAATGATCAATCCGTCCCCCAGGTGGGGTAAATAAAATCCGGTGAGATGCCCGCCGGCAGTGAACGTACAGGTGCCATCTTGCAAGGCTACCTTCAGCATTGGTTTCCGGTCTTCTCCGGAGGCTTGTTGATCCAGACGGTACACTTGTGAATAATCACGCGGAGTTAATCGTCGTGACCGGACCGTATCCGGGGCAGTAAGACCGGTATCGGAATTAAAGAATAAATAGTGGCCCAGCGAATGAAAGCCTAAACGTTGGTATACCGGCGCACCTTGTTCGGTGGCGAGAAGCCAAATGGAGGTCAAATGTGATCTCCGCGCATAATCAATGCCATGGCTGGTCAGGAGGGAGCCCAAGCCTTGACGTTGGTAATCCGGATGAACGATGATATTTCCCAGCCAGGCTGTGTTGCCAAATAGGATGACTTCTCCGACACCGACCGGCAGCCCGTCTTCGCGCTTGATGACGAACGCATAAAAATAGTCGAAACCCACATGGCGACTGAAGACTAAGCGGATGTCATGCCAGTCTTTCGGCTGTAATGCCTGGAGCAACGGTATGTCCTGTCTGGTTAAGGAGGTGACTGGCCAAACAGGTGAAGACATGTGTTATTGCTTGAGGAACTTCCTGGCGATATGCACCTGCAGGCCTGCATTCGTTTTTCCCTCCAGCACGCAGGTGTACATCCCGGCGGGCAATGATGCCATGGGGATCTGCAGGCTTTGCGGGCCAGCCACCAGTTGCTGGGCCAGCGGCGTGATGACCGGTTGTCCGGCCAGGTTGTAGACGACGACATGACCATTCACGCTCTCATCCAGGTCCAGGGTAAGATTCAGATCCTGCTGAACCGGATTCGGATATATTTTTAATGCGGCATCATTCAGCCATTCCGGTTGGGTACTGGATGTCTGATAGATCAGGTCGGTCTGGTAGACGCCATTGCCGTGGGTGGCCACGCGCAATTTCCGGTTGGAAGGTGAAATGCTCAGGTCCATGGCCATGGCTATTTCCGGCATGCCCTGATTGTAGGGCACCCAGTTCTGGCCCTGGTCCAGCGAATAATAAACGCCGATGTCGGTGCCAATGTAAAGATGTTCGGGCTGTTCCGGGTCGATCAATATGGTGTTTACCGGAATATCCGGCAAGTTTCCATCGATGGAGGTCCAGTTTTGTCCGTCATCGGATGTTTTGAAGATATGTTTGGTATTGTATCCTGCGAAAACCACATAGGCAATGCGCGAATCAACCGGATGGATGGCCACATCCATGGCTATCCGGTCGGGCAATTCATCCATGATCTGCCAGGACGTGCCATTGGATGTCCGCAATACCTTGGCTGGTTCGCCGTCGATAGGCGCGGTACAGACGTACAATAGTGAGGGGTCTGATGGGCCGATGGCAATTTTAATGACCAGGTTTTTGCCGTCAATATTTTTTGTCAGGGTCTGCCAGTTTTCACCCCCATTCTCACTCACGTACAGGCCCTGCCGTGCGGCATAGATGATGTTCGGATCCGAAGGCGCTAATTCAAAAGGACCATTGAATGCTGTTTCTTCTCCAAGCCCGGTGGGCGGAAGAACCGTATTAAAGGTCATACCCCGGTCTTTGGAACGGTAGAGATACAGGTAATAGATTGATCCATAAACGATGTTGTCGTTGTATGGATGAATGGCGGTACTCATGCCGTCACCTCCCAGGATCTTGACCCATTCGAAGGTGCCGTCGTAGATGGCGCTTCCATTATCCTGCAGTCCGCCTATCGCAAAATAGGGGTCGGTGGAAGAGCTGCTGAAATTGGCATAAAATTGTGCAGTCTGGTAACCGCCATTGAGTCCGGCGAATGTAGTTCCTCCATCTTCAGTGACAAAAATACCTCCATCGGTGGCAAAATAGACCCGATTTGGGTCCGAGGGATCAATGACAGCTTTATGGATGTCCGCGTGGACGTATACCGGTACTGAGCCTTCTTCCTCGAGGATGCCAACCTTGCCACTGCGATAGGCTTCCCAGCTGGAAAGGTGGGATACATTGGTCCCTTTATTGGCAGATTTATAGACATCGATGCCGGTGATATAACAGACGGCAGCGTCACGCGGATCGACGACCAGGTCACAGGAATACCAGCCCTGCCATTGCGGGATGTCCCGGTCGGAAACCTTCTTCCAGGTATCACCGGTATTTTCGGACAGGAATAGCCCCAGGCCCTGCTCGGCATTGGAAATGTAAGCATAGATGAGGGTAGGGTCGGAAGGAGCCAGTGCCAGCGCGGCACGACCCGTATAGTCTTTAGGTAGGCCGGTGGTTAGATGGGTGAAGTTTAAACCGCCATCCACGGAGCGGTAGATGCCGCTGACGTTGGCATTTAGATAGGATCCGTGGGATACCAGTATGATATTGGTATCGGCGGGATTGATGATCAGGTCAACGGCCATGGAGATCTGCCGGATCCGGTTCCAATTCTTACCTGCATCATGGCTTACATAGACGCCTTCAGTGGTGGTTGCCCATACGGAGCGGGGATTCTGAGGGTTAAATACAATATCCTGGACGCCACGCATTTCTTTCTGGCTCCAGTCCAGGCTCTTCTGCCAACTCTTACCACCATCGGTTGATTTTAGAATTCCAATGCCATAGGTTCCCCGGGTAAAGCGGTCGTAGATGCTGGGCATGGTCAGCTCCATATTATACACCTCTCCGGTGCCGATGTAGATCTCATTGGAATTTTGCGGGTTGATGGCTATGGATGAAACGGCAACGACCGGAAAGCCCAGCGGTACCTGCTGCCAACCAAATTCAAATTGACCATTGTTTTTTAAGGAGGACTTTCCGGCCGTGGTGGACTTCCACAAGCCTCCGCCTGCAGATCCCGCATATAAGATATCCGGATTGTTCGGGTCGACGGCAATCGTCAGAGTGCGCCCGCCAATGTTCTTGGGGCCCATAGGCTCCCATCCGGCAATATGCACCTCCTGTGGTCCGCGGACTTCAAGCTGATGTTTCCGCGTTTCAAAGGCATCCATGTAGGTGCGTGCATAAAATTTGGAATAAGGATAGCTGCGTGATTGTGCCCACCAGTCCAGAGACCGGGCCGCCCCGGATTGACGCGGAAGATGAGGCTTATCCTCCCGGTAACAACCAACCAATACCACTAAAACCATTACAAATGTTACCAACAAACGCTGCATCATCTTTGGATTACAATTTCAATTTTGTAAAGGGTGAAAACAATCTATTGACAGGGATGGCTTCTGAACGCGCGACAAAAATAGAAATCTTTTTAATGATGTTCCTTTAATATCAGGTAATTCACCGGAATATGACAAAACAAATGCCAAAAAAGTTTAATATGGAATTGGGGTATGGGGTGTACGGGGTATGAGGTGTTAGGTGATGGTACGGGGTGTGTGGTGATGGGGTGTGAGGTGATGGGGACAGCTCGTTGCTCTGGAGTTTAGCATAAACCCATTGGCATATTAACCAATAAGCTTCATTAATTCCTATCTTAACCTGTTTATCCTAAATAAAACCGATGTCACTTCCCATTCATCAATTGATCATCAAGGAGTTGGGACAGATCCGTTCCCAGCCCGATATGCCGGTTACTGAACGTATCCGCATCACCTACCAGGTTTTTACCTATACCTTTTTTCATACCACCCAGCAGGAACGCCTATTTTTTTCCACCCTTTTCGCGCGGATGGCTTATGTGCTGACGAAGCAGCAGGTGGATAAACGTGAACAATACCTGCTGCATCGTTTCCGTCATTATGCCCAGGATGTCATTCGCGGTGATGCCGTAGACCGGGAGCTGGAGGACATTTATGCCATGGGGCTTTATGCGCTGGGTGTAGTACTTTCGGGAGTCCTTAAGATTACCCTGCCTGCGCAACACCGTATAGAAGCTAACCCCGGATGGTGGGAAGATGAGGCCGCTTACGAGACGGTAGCATTTTATGGAACCATTCGCACGCTGGTGACCGGGCGTGGATCACAGCCGAACACGTTGACCGGTTATACGGAAGATCAGCCTGACGTCAAACGGCTCATTCGTTACCAGGATGCGGGCCGCAACGAATTGTTTTCCGGCCCGATTGACTCCATTGAAGAATTTCAACTTTGGCCGGTAACAATGAATCTGCTGGACGTGGAAGTAGACCGGGAAGGGATCCTGCATCCTGCCCAGTTTATTTTTGAACCGGACTATCTGATGGATATCACGGCCATCTCCGAGACCTTTCAGCCGGAAGGAGCCGATGCGATGACCTACGTGCTCAGGAAGTTTACGCCCATGGAGAGTACGCCAGCCCTGATGATGGGAAATATCGCCAACTTTTTTCTGGATGAACTGATCTCATTTCAGGAAAATTCATTTATGGAATTGTTCAGACGTGTTTTCCGGATTAATCCACTGGGCTTTGCCGCTATGGACAATGATACTTTGCGTGAGTTGATGAACGATGCCAAGAAACACTTTTGTCATCTTAAATCCGTGGTCAATGATGTTTTACCATCCCTGGGAATTCCTCTCAGGGAGGTCCTCCTGGAGCCTACCTTTTTTTCCGTACGCTATGGTATCCAGGGGCGTCTGGACTTGTTTTACCGCGACGGGCAGAAAACAGAAATCATTGAATTAAAAAGCGGGTCACCATACCGGGCCAACGCCTACGGACTGAGTTCCAATCACTATGCACAGACACTGTTGTACGACTTACTGGTCAAGTCGGTTTATTCCATCAAACAAGCCAGTAATTACATTTTGTATTCCAGATTAGATGAGAAACCTTTAAAGTATGCACCGGTTGTAAAGTCGATGCAGCTGGAGGCGATGAATGTGCGTAACGAACTGGTGGTGTTGGAAAAGCGCTGGATGCATCTGGATCCTGCCGGAAAAGATCACAGTTTCGGAGGGTATATCAGCCGGGACTTAAATACCATGTTTGGATTTGCACGCGCCAATCTGGCTTCATTGCAGGAACTCTATGCGAATCTCGATCCCATTGAAAAACGTTATGTTCTAAATTTCATCCGATTCATTGCTACGGAACACCATCTGGCGAAAACCGGGTTGCAGGGAAACCAGGAGGTGAATGGTATGGCTTCCCTGTGGCTGAACGCCGTAGAAGAGAAGGAAGACCAGTATGCGCTGCTGGGCAAACTGGTCTATAACCGGGCGCACCACCAGACCGACGATACCCCAATCCTTGTTTTCAAGCGGTCGGAAGGGACTAATCCTCTGGCTAACTTTCGGCAGGGCGATATCTGCGTTTTATATCCCGAAAGTGAAATGGAACCAAGTGTGCTGCACCATCAGATCTTTAAATCAACTATCGTTCGCCTGACTAAGGATGAGGTGCATGTAAGGCTGCGCAACCAGATGACCGAATTTGGACTTTTCGCTTCCTTTCCTTTCTGGAATATGGAGCGGGACCTTATCGACAGCAGTTACAATACGCAATACCAGGGCTTGTCCATCTGGGGAGCTTCACCGGTGGATCTCCGCAAGTTGTGGCTGGGGCGTCGCCCTCCGGCAACTCCGGTCCCTTTCGGCAATGCGCCTGCTCCCGGACTGACCGTGGAGCAGCAAAGCCTGGTGCAACAGGCACTGGATGCCCGGGAATATTTTCTGGTGTGGGGACCGCCAGGGACCGGTAAAACCAGCACGCTCCTGCGAGCTGTCTGCGAAGCTTACATGCAGCAGGAAAACAGCCGGATGTTGTTACTGGCGTACACAAACCGGGCGGTGGATGAGATGTGCGCTGCACTGGACACGCTGGCAAAAGATGCAGAGAACCAGTATTTCAGGATCGGTTCACGTTATTCGACCCATCCTGCTTACCAGGACTGGTTATTGGATCACAAGATTGAAAAGATCAGCAACCGTCAGCAACTCCTGACTTGGCTGCATAGCCAGCGTATCATCGTGGGTACAGTGGCTTCTTTGCAAAGCAAACGCGAATTATTTGACCTGGTGGAATTTCAGGTAGCCATCGTGGATGAGGCTAGCCAGATATTGGATCCTTATCTGTTGGGGATGGTCACGAGGGTGCCAAAATGGATCCTGATCGGCGACCATCAGCAGCTTCCGGCTGTGGTCGTACAGCCGGGGAAAGACAGCCGGGTTATGGACCAGGACCTGGAGGAATTGGAAGTCCGCAATCTCCGGGATTCTCTCTTTGAGCGGCTTTATCGCAAAGCGACCCGGTCCGGGTGGTCTTGGGCCTACGCTCAACTACGCCAGCAGGGTCGTATGCACCGGGATATCATGGCCTTCCCCAGTGCCTATTTTTATCAGAACACGCTGGAACTGCTGGAAATAAATCCGGAACTGACCAGCAGACTGACCGGTCCGATACCCTGGAAGGCGCCTGCGCTGGCAGATCCGTTAACCGAAGCGCTTACGAACCACCGGATGATCTATTTGCCTGCACCCGTCGATCAGGAAGATCACCAAAAGACCAACCGTTACGAAGCCGAAGCCATCCGCTTGTGTGTCCAGGCTTACACAAGACTGTTTAAACACAATTTTATTCAGTGGGATGATGAAGATGTTCTGGGTGTAATCACGCCTTACCGGGCTCAAATTGCTGTCATTCGACAGGAATTGGATCGGGCCGGATTGCAAAAGCTTCCTATCACCATAGATACTGTGGAGCGGTATCAGGGAGGGGCACGGAATATAATTCTTATATCATTGTGTACCAATCAATTAAGGCAGCTGGAGTCTTTGGTTTCTATGTCCGAGGAGGGAGTCGACCGTAAATTGAATGTAGCCCTGACCCGGGCCAGAGAGCAGATAATTCTGGTCGGAAACCGTGAAATTCTTCAGGAAAATGAAGTCTATTCGGCTTTACTGGCACATTGTTTTACTTTGCAACTGGACTTGGGTGATGTCGATCACGGACAGTCCGCTAAAGGTTGATCTATCTTTGTTGTGAATAAAATAAAAATCATTGCAAGAATCTATGAAACAGGAACAATTATCAAATGCAACCGTAATCGATGTGAGAGAACCATTTGAGTTCTTCTTTGGCCATGTCAAAGGATCGATCAATATTCCATTGGGAAGTTTGACCGGCAGACTGGACGAGCTGAAACAAATGCAAAAACCTTTGGTCTTCATCTGTGCTTCCGGTAACCGTAGTGGACAAGCTGTAGCTTTCCTTCAAAATCAGGGCTGGAAAGAAATCTACAACGGTGGCGGCTGGAGAGAGTATCAGCAACGTATTGCTGCCTAAATCCGTCAGATCAAGTATTTCGTATAGTTCCCGGTACCCGGTCGGTGCCGGGATTTTTTTGGGGGGTTAAAACCGGAATTTAATTGCTGGTCAATTTTGGGAGTTATCGCCAAATTGAAGAAATTGAGTTAATTAACTCGCATCATGGCTTCGAAACCCTCATTGATCCGCGCTATCCTCCTCGCCGGTCTGATTGCCGGAACACTGGATATCACTGCTGCCACCATTCAGTTTTTTATTGTAACGGGCAAAGGACCGGTCCTGATTCTGCGTTACATTGCCGGCGCTTTGTTTGGATCGGAGGTAGCTGCCAGCAACCCATTGATGCCCTTCATCGGATTGCTGATGCATTATTGTATCGCGATGTCCTTCACCGCATTTTATTTCTGGATTTATCCCCGCATTGCCCCCCGCGCTCAAAACTGGTTGATAGCGGGTATCATTTATGGCCTTTTGGTATGGGTCGTGATGAATGTGGTGATGGTACCGTTAACCCGTATCGGTCACCGTCCCTTTCACTTAAACAACGTGTTGATCGGAGCAGGGATACTCGTGTTGTGCATAGGTATCCCCATCGCCTATTTCGCTCAACGCTATTATTCCCGTAAGGTTACCTAGCCATTACCCGGTGATCAGCAACCAGATCTGAGTGGTAAAGAAACAGACGATCAAACCCAGCACGATGGGTAAAAAGGTGGATACCAGTGTCCATTTCCAGCTATGCGTTTCCTTGAATATGGTGTAAATGGTGGTCGAACAGGGGTTGTGCAACAAGCTGAACAACATCAGATTAATTCCGGTCAGCAAGGTCCACCCGCCAGCCCGTAATATTTCTTCTGTACCCTGAATGGAAGAGGTGTCAAAGAGGACGCCGGCGCCGGACCCCACCCCGGACAAGCCGGTTTGCAATACCGTGAGCATCAGGACGGTAGGAATGACGATTTCATTCGCCGGTATGGCGATGATGTAGGCCAGCAGGATGACTCCGTTTAATCCGAATATGACAGCAAAGGGGTTGGACCAGTCTATGAAATGTTCGGCAATGCTGATCCCGTGTATGTGTACATTGGCGACCAGCCAGATTAGTATTCCTGCCGGTAGTGCAAAAACGATGGCACGCCAAAGGACAAATATGGTCCGGTCGATCAGCGAAGTGTACAAGGTCTGCCAGATGCGTGGAGGACGGTAGGGAGGTAATTCCAGGCTGAAGGCCGATGCCTCACCCCGCAGGATCGACTTACTCAATCCCCAGGAGACAGCCAGACTAAACCCAATTCCCAACACGGCGATTCCAACTACGGCGCCGGCAGAGACGATCCCTGCGAGGTAGGAGGGGACTGCCCCCCCGATAAAGATGGTGGCGATCAGGATCTGGGTAGGCCAGCGGCCGTTACACAATGAAAAGTTATTGGTAATGATGGCGATAAGCCGCTCTCTCGGGCTGTCGATGACCCGGGTGGCGATCACGCCGGCTGCGTTACAGCCAAAGCCCATGGATAAAGTCAGTGCCTGTTTGCCATGGGCGCCAGCCTTACGGAATAAACTGTCCATATTAAATGCGACCCGCGGCAGATAACCAAAATCCTCCAGCAGGGTGAATAGTGGGAAAAAGATGGCCATGGGAGGCAACATGACTGAAACTACCCAGGCAACAGCGAGGTATGCACCATCGATCAGTATACCGGAAAGCCAGGAGGGTGTGCCGATATTGGCTGCGAACTCTTTCAGTACAGGATATAATTTACCTATGAATAGGTCGGCCAGCAATCCCGATGGATAGTTAGCGCCGGAAACGGTCAGCCAGAAGACCAGAGCAAGGAGTAAAAACATGATGGGAAATCCCAGCCAGCGACTGGTCACGATCCGATCGATCTTCAGGTCGAAATGTTTGGCCGGATCGCCTTCCTGACGGACAGTACGCTGTGCAATCCGGGAGGCATCCTCGTAGATGGATTCGATCACGGTGTCGTGAAAATTCACACCCAGATCCCAGCGCAGGTTGTTGGCCAGGGACAGGATGTCGTTCTCTTTATTGGTCAGATTGCCAGTATCCATAGATCAGGATGCTAATGATGGAAAAGTAGATGGACTTAAGGTGCCCAGTTCACCGGTGCGGATGGCCTCAATGATGCTTTCATCGCCTTCCAGCAGGCGGAGCGCGACCCAGTTGAGATTGGGGATGCCTGGAAATTGTTCGGAAAGCTTCTTTACCAGAGTGTCAATAGCGTGATTCAGTTTCGGTGACTTGCTTTTGGCACGGTGGGGTTTGCATACATATTTGCCGGCAGCCACTTCTTCGATGGCCTGGATCAGTTCGGGCATGCCTTCTTTCTGGCGTGCGGAAGCCGGAATGACGGGGATACCCAATTCTTTGGAAAGATTGCGCTGGTCTATCTCGATGTGGTTTCGTTTAGCCTCGTCCATCAGGTTCAGACATAATACAGCCCGGTCCGTGATTTCCAGGATCTGTAAGGTCAGATTGAGGTTTCGTTCGAGACGGGTTGCATCCGCAACGATCACGGTAACATCGGGACGCCCGAACAGAATAAAATTACGGGCGACATCCTCATCCGTGCTCGTAGACAACAACGAGTAGGTTCCGGGAAGATCCACCACTTTATAGCGTTTCTCTGCAAAAGAATACCCTCCTTCCGCCCGTGATACGGTTTTGCCTGGCCAATTGCCAGTGTGTTGCCGCAGCCCGGTCAGATTATTGAAGACAGTGCTTTTTCCAGTATTGGGGTTTCCGGCGAGGGCAATCACATAATCCACCCGATCCATGGCTATGCCCATGCGGATCAGATGCTCTTTATGGTGAACCGGACAATTTTCACATCCCTGGGTATTGTTCATGATACCTTATTCTTAATGCGTTTGATAAAGATCAGGTCGGCTTGCTGCCTGCGGATCCCGACTGTGGTGCCCAGGATCCGATATCCTACCGGGTCGCCGCTGGCACTGTGGAGTTCAGCACGGATGGTGGTACCCGGGACAAAGCCCAGATCCATCAATCTCCTGCGTTGCTGACCCCTCATATTGGGTGATAGTCCGGCGATTTCGGCCGTTTCTCCAATTTCAAGAGAGGACAACAAGTCGTGTTTTTCCCGGATTTTCTCTTTGTTCTGTAATACTTCAACCGTAATGCTGGCGGCAAACAGGGTGGTGAGGATGCATTCTTCACCATCAGCTGCAAAAGTGATCTTACCATCGGTCTTATCCATTACATATACCTGCATGCCCGGATACAGTCCCAGTGCCACCAGCTGTTCATAGATGGTGTGCGGTTCGTCTTCAAGGTGGACGATCTGGGCGACCATGCCTTCTTCCAGGCTGCTGAGGGGGCGTCCGCGGTGGACGGGCATTTCTCCTTCCATGGTAGGTATCGGATCCCCATGCGGGTCAAATACCGGATTCCCCATACGGGCAGCCAGCTGATTGGCGTCGGAGGCAGAAAGCTGGTGTTCCTGTAAATCGGCCTCGCCGTGCCAATCCATCTGGTCGATGCCGGTTTCATCAGCGAGGTACCGCTCCCAGATACGGTGTACCCGGATGATGCGCAGGGCATAGGACCGGCCTGCGTCGGTGAGTTGTAAATTCGATTCGTCTTCCATGGTGATCAGTCCCATGGAGCGCAGACGGTTGAGCAGTCTGGCCGTTTTATCTGCAGAAATATGCAGGTTGCCAGCTATGCTGTTCAGATTGCAGGCCGTTTTTTTATACTCACAGTCAAACAGGTACTTGAGGGCATCTTCCAGCCACACCCGCTGGCGGTTCAATTTGGACCGGCGACTGATTGCGACCAAACCATGTCTGGGCCAGAATATACCAGCCAGAACGACCATGGCCAATAAACCGGTCAGAAGGGATAAGGCTGGGCGTGCAATTAATATGATGCAGACGTTTGCAACCATTCGGATGGCATGTTATTGAAATAATGTTTGCCGGTAATCCTTCGTGGAAAGAAATCCAAGGGATGCCAGCGATTATTAGACAAATCTAAAAATAAATTTAGATAAGTCAAAATAGTTCACAAAAAGGCCTGATTATCATAAGTGGATCAAAAAGATTTACCCAAAACACGCGCTTTGGCCGTTTGGGAATCGATGACAGGAATAATTTCGAAATCAGCATAATCCTCCCATCGTTTGGTCCAGGCTGATAACTGCTCCAGGGAGGGGGCCTCCATGACCTGATAGCACGTAGATACCGATTCATCAATCCAGCTATTGAGGTAGTTGATGCCGGGTGGCAGAATCCGCCCCTCACGGTCCAGCCGTTCGTACAATGCTTTTACCCGTTGAGGATGGAAGTGTTCGATAATCATAAATGTCATGGGATCATCTTTGTTATTGGAAACACCACGTGCTTCCAGCGAAGAATATCCGGCACTGCAAGTCCGTGCCATGGAAAAATCCTATTGAAAATAAGAATTTAAATGAAAGTTAATCAGCGCTCTGAATGGCCTAACCAGTCCAGGGCATCGAGAATAAGCCGGTCCTGCCATTTGCTGCTAAAACTGGATGACAGGGTCGCATTGGTGTGGCCTTCGTAATCGATGTCGTTGTGCCCCATATTCAAATAGATCATCCGGTAGTTCCGGTTGGTCCACACCACCGGATAGTCGCCTTCATGCCAGATCTCATGGGGTTTCGGCCCGGTACCCAGTGGAAAGCTGCCCGGATCTATGGAAGCCAGCACCTCAATCTGGTCATTTTCTCTCAGGTTAGTCTGCCACCGGTACCATTCATTGGGTGCTGAAGTGAATGTTTCAGGCAAATGTCTGGTTGCAGGATGCCGGCGATTTTCGACTTTGAGGATTGCGGGGGTGGGGCGCCAGGTATTGCTTTGGTATTGACCGCAGCCCAGGAAAGTCTCATGGTACCAGTCCCAGTTCTGAGGATAGTCTGAGGGTGTGAGGGCAAAAGCGGCGAAATGAAATCCCATCCAGGCCCCTCCCTGTTCCATGTATTGCTCAAATGCCTGCCTTTGTTCCGGTTGCTCAGGGCGCGTATCCAGAAAAAGAATAACCGCATATTGCTTTAAGGTATCGGGATTCAGGCGACTCCAGTCATCGGTACTATGGTAAGCGAAGTGATGCTTGGATCCTTGTATAGCAAACCAGGTGTTGGCTTCCCGGACAAAACTGATATGCGCCTGGTCGTTTCGTGCCGTATAGAAAGCCAGGATCCGGAAATCAGCGTGCCGTCCTATGGCGTTCGAGGTTGTAAACAACCATACAAATACAAGAATTGAGACCTGTTTCATGACCTTAAAGATAGCAGTTACCCAGGCAAACCGAACTGCAATGTAAAGCTAAATGAGCCTTCATGTTAGCCATTGGTTCTGATGTGGCTTTATTATCTTTCAGGTTCAATGAATCCGGAATAAAGACATGTTGGTCGGCACAGGAATAGGTATAATCATATTGTTGTTGACATTGATACTGACCAGGCGATTATCAGCCCTGGCGGCATTGGTGCTGGTGCCGGTTGCCGGAGCTTTGATAGCCGGATTCGGGACTGAGACTTTCGATTTTGCAATTACAGGCATCAAGAACATCGCACCCGTTACCGCCATGTTCATTTTTGCGATCCTGTTCTTCGGTATACTCACCGATGCTGGCATGTTTGATCCGGTTATTGACACCATCCTGAGGCTGGTTGGAAGGAATCCGTCCCGCATAGCCATCGGATCTGCAATATTAGCGATGATCGTGCATCTGGATGGTTCGGGAGCAGTCACATTTCTGATTGCCATTCCGGCATTATTGCCCTTGTATGAAGAATTGCAAATGGATAAGCGGGTCCTGGCTGCCACCGTTGCATTAGGGGCCGGGACCATGAATATGGTTCCCTGGGGAGGGCCCACCATCCGTGCGGCAACGGCACTGCATACGGACATAACCGCCCTGTACAACCCGGTTATCCTGCCGCAACTGGCCGGACTGGCTTTTGTCATCTGGATTTCCTATCGTCTTGGCCGCCGCGAATACCAGCGTTTATCGGCGCAGGGACTGGATCTGTCCGGCCCCTATCACACCAGGCAACTGAACGAGGAGCAAAAGAGCCTCCGTCGACCGAACCGCTTTTGGTTTAATGTTTTACTCACCTTGCTAACCATCGGGTTCCTGATTTCCGGGGTCATCCCTCCTGCACTGGTTTTTATGTTATCTGCGATCTTGGCATTGCTACTAAATTACCCTTCGATCCGGGATCAGAAAGCACGGATCGATGCACATGCAAAAGCGGCTTTGCTAATGGCCAGCATTTTACTTGCTGCCGGGGTGTTTACCGGTATCATGAAAGAGTCAGGCATGATATCAGCTATGGCTGAGGCGGCTGTACAAATCTTGCCTGCCTCCTTTGGCCGGCACCTCCCGCTTACCATTGCTTTGACAAGCATGCCCATGAGCCTGGTTTTTGATCCGGACTCGTATTACTTTGGTGTTCTGCCGGTGATAGCAGGTATGGGGGAATCCCTGGGGGTGGCACCGGTTTCCATTGGACAGGCAGCTATCCTGGGACAAATGACCACCGGATTTCCGTTCAGTCCGTTGACGCCTACCACCTTCCTGCTGATCGGTCTGACTCAAATTGAACTGGCGGATCATCAGCGTTTCGGGATGAAATATGCTTTTCTGACAACACTGGTCATGTCCCTGGTCGCAATTCTGACCGGAGTGTTTGGCTTGTAATGATGTTTTGATGAAGAAAGAAACTGCAACGATACGTATTGGTTCCGGAGCCGGATATTCGGGTGACCGCATAGATCCGGCGGTCGAGCTGGTGGAAAAAGGGAACCTGGATTTTCTGGTATTTGAGTGTCTTGCGGAGCGAACCATAGCATTGGCACAACAGCGGAGAAGCAAGGATCCGGATTCCGGCTACGATCCGCTCCTGGAAGAACGAATGCTGGCCTGTTTGCCCGGGTGCGCAGCCCGGGGCATCCGGATGATCACCAACATGGGCGCAGCAAACCCTCGTGCTGCACTGGCTAAAACAAAAGCAGTTGCCGGAGGCCTGGGATTAAAAAACCTTACCCTGGCGGCAGTGAGCGGAGATGAGGTCTCTGCACTGCTGCAGGATGGAGATTTCACTTTGCTGGAAACCGGTGCTCCATTGGATAGTATACGGGATAAGATCATCTCAGCGAACGCCTATCTGGGCGTAAAATCCATTGTGGATGCGCTGGACGAAGGAGCACAGGTGATCATCACCGGCCGGGTTGCTGATCCGGCACTGTTCCTGGCACCGGCCATTCATTCATTCCAGTGGGATCGCAGAGATTACCGGTTAATGGGACAGGGGACTGTCATGGGGCACCTACTGGAATGTGCAGGACAGGTCACAGGAGGCTATTTTGCCGATCCCGGTTATAAAGAGGTTCCTGGTTTGGATCACCTTGGTTTTCCGATTGCAGAAGTCCACCGGGATGGAACATTTGTGCTGAGTAAGGTGGACGGCTCCGGTGGCAGGATCGATAAAGCCACCTGCACGGAACAGCTCCTTTACGAGATCCATGATCCGGCGAACTACCAGACGCCGGATGTTGTGGCGGACTTTAGCAGGGTCCGTTTGACAGAAGATGGAGCTGACCGGATTTCGGTCCAGGGTGGTTATGGGCGCCATCCTTCCGGTCGTCTGAAGGTTTCCATAGGTTATCGTGATGGTTTTCTGGGCGAAGGGCAGATTAGTTACGGTGGAGCTAATGCTGTCGCACGTGGACAACTGGCCATCGATATCCTGAAGAAAAGGCTGGCGCGATTGGAGATACCGGAAGACGATCTGCGCTTCGATTTGATCGGGTTAAATGCATTGTATGGTGCAACTGCGGCCCAGGCCATTCCTGGGGAAGTACGGTTACGGGTAGCCGCGCGCACCGCGTCCCCGGTGATTGCGGCCATGATCGGCCGGGAAGTAGAAGCCCTGTATACCAATGGTCCGGCCGGAGGTGGCGGAGCGGTGTCACAGGTCCGGGAAATCGTTGCCGTCCAATCGGTCCTGATCCCTGCTGAGCTCGTTAAACCACAAATTCACCTGGAAAAGATCTGACGATGAAATTGCACGAGATAGCCCATAGCCGTACCGGAGATAAAGGAAATACTTCCAATATTTCGGTGATCGTTTACCATCAGGAGGATTTCGAATGGCTGGCGAATGTCCTTACACCGGACCGCGTGAAGCAACATTTCGCGGGAATCGTGCATGGAGAGGTCGTCCGCTTTGAACTACCGGAGTTGGGAGCCTTTAATTTTGTGATGTACGATGCACTCGGTGGTGGTGTGACACGTTCTCTTGCACTGGATGCGCATGGCAAAACCTTATCGTCCCACATGCTGAATTTAGAGCTGGAAGACAAAGCCTGATTACATTCCCTGCTCTCATTGTATGAATTTGGACCGGTAAGCATGTCTCGGGAATCAGGATCCGGATTCTGCATACTGCTCGATCTCCTGAATGAACGGAACAAGACTGAAGTAGTACATTTCTTCCTTGTCGATCCATTCGGCAGCCTTCTCCTTTTCACCCAGGGACCAGTAGATACTGGCGATAAATGAGGGTGAAATGTATTGTTCTTTGGCGAGTTTTAGATGCACATCGAGAATTTCCCGGGCTTTGGCTTCCTGACCTAATTTACCATAGCAATAACCAAAAATCCAATTGGTTTTTCCAACCGTTCGTTGTTGTAACACCCGGATGGCTTGGTTCAGATCGCCCAGCGCCACATAATAAACAGCGTATTGCCAGAGGATGGTGTTGTCTCCGGGATATCTCGTCAGCGATGCTTCAAACTCGGTTTTAGCTTCATCATAATGTTTCGCATCCCGGAGAATTCTGGCTTTCGACATAAATAATAGGGGTGAGAAGGGGTTAAGTTGCTTGGCTTTGTCAGCACTTTCGATGGCTTCCCTGTATTTGCCCAACATCAGCTCGACATGAGCCAGGTTAAAATGGGCTAAATCCAGGTAAGGATTATACTCAACAGCTTTTAAAATGGATGCTTCTGATGCAGAAAATTCACGGTTATACATCTCGACGATGCCTTTTGCCAGCTGGGCTTCCGCCAGGTAAGGATCCAGGGTAATCGCCGTTTGGGCAAGTTCACTTGCTTCATCGATAATCTGGTGGACCGGCACCAACGCCCAACCGGCGTACATGCAAATGACTTCGGACAAACCGGCATAAGCTTGCGCATAGTCAGGGTCTTCATGAAGTGCTTTGCGGAAATAATCGATTGCCTGGTCCAGGTCTTCTTTGGAGCTGCTCTTGATGGCATAATACTTACCCATGAGATAATTCTGGTAAGCAGCAAAACTGCTGGTTGGCAATGTATTTAATCGCTGATCTTCCTGGGGACGGAGGGTTGGGTTGATCTTTGCAACTACGATCTGAGCGATCTCGTTTTGGAGTTTGGTTAAGTCTTTTTCATCCCGGTTCTCGTACTTAATGGGGGCGATGACCCTGTCATTGCGCACGTCGCTCAGGGATAAATCAAGTTTAAACCGGCCATCAGATCGCCGGATACTTCCCTCGAGTAAATATTGTATATCCAGTTGTCTGGCAATATCCGATGCAGGCAAGTTTTGCTCTCCGTAATGCTGGGATGTTGCACGGGATTTTACTTCCAGGCCCTGGATAAAGGAGAGTTGGGAACGGACTTCATCGGCTATTCCTTCTCCCAGATAACTTTCATCGTCCTCCGGATTCAGATTTCTGAAGGGCAGAATCATGATCGACGGCTTTTCTGGCTTGACAGGCACACCATGAATCCATTGCCACGGTCTGGCAGCAAGTACGGCAATTACAGCTATTATTATTCCCCAGACGGCGGGCTTCAGTTTCGGTAATCGCTTTTTGGGCTTCGGATTGGACAATGTGCCGGTCTCCAGCGGATCTATACCATACAAGGGCATCGCATTTTCAACATTTTTCAGTTGACGCAAGCCCATAAATTTGATGCGGGTCCCAAAATTATTCCTGACCAAATCCCGGATGGTCTCTGAAAAGCAAATCAATCCGGCCTGACCTTCCGACTGAATGCGGGAGGCGATATTGATGCCATCTCCCAGGTATTGACCATTTTCATAAATGATCTCCCCTAAATGGATTCCTATACGCAGCGGAAGATTTGCGGATGTGCCCAGGCCGGCCTGAATATCCAAACCGCACTGGACAGCTTCAATAGCACTGGGAAAAATACTTAAACTGCCGTCGCCGTAATAATTGAGAATCTCCCCGCCATGTTTTGGCACCATGGCTTCCAGGACATCCTTATGTTTCGCTACACGGGTAAGAGCCAAAGGTTCATCGTGCTGCATGGTAGCCGTATACCCCACGATATCGGTAAACATAATTGCAGCTAACCGGTGCATACCTTGCATCTCTTCACGTCATTATTGGCTAACCAAGAGACCTTCCTCTAAGTAGCGTAGATGCTATAATGGTAATTAAATACAGAATATTCAATGACTATTGTCATTACCCGTTTAGCGAGGAATCAGCTTCAAAAATGTTTTTGGGCCAGGAAAAATCCACAGAGGACTGATCCCTGAGTGAGCTGTGGACAGAAATCCCGAGCGCAAAAAAGGACGCAGAATTCAGGGCAAGGAATACTGTCGCAGCCACTGCCAGTGTACCTCCGCTCCATGCAACCAGTGATTGGTCCCGTTAGGGTACGCATGGCCTAGGCCCTCAATTAGAGCCATATTGAATTCCCGGTTGCCTCCAGCCTCAAGACTGGGGAAGGTGGCCACCTCAACTCTGGTCGTGTCACCCGAAAGAGTATAGGTGTCGGCGTAGCCAAAAGTGGCGATTTCGGTGGCCTTGATGTCTTTGAAGATAGGGATCGTTTCCAGACCTGCAGAAAAGCCACTCAGAGGCACCGGTTGAGTGAAAAAGCGATCATCCTCATTGCCGAGCTGAAAGGAAATCGGCAGATTTCGCTTCGGTTCGAAGACGGTGTCCCGGGGAATTCCGGCTGAGCAATGCACAACCGCCGCCAGGACATCACTCATCTCCACAGCACAGCGAAATGCCATCTGGCCACCATTGGAGAATCCTACCAGGTAAATACGTTTTTCATCGACCGTATAGCGGTCTTCCATTTCAGAGATCACCTGGCGCAGAAATTTAATGTCATCCAGGGGTTGCTCTCCGGGACAATAGGTGAACGCTCCAGGATAAATATTCCATTTGGTAGTATTCAATACCTCTCCATCCTCTACAATGCAATGATGCCAGGACGAAGGAAATACGGTCAGGATGTCCTCCTGCTCCCCGACTTCTTTCCACCCTGAAATATTGTAGAATTTTTCGCCGTCGCCACTGGTGCCGTGCAACATAAAAACCACAGGGAGTGCATTTTTGGCGTTGTAACCAGCCGGGACATGGACGTAATACTCCCGCGTATAACCATCCACATCCGTGGTAAACCGGTTCTTGCCATACTGAATTTCAGCAGGTGTGACTTCATTTCGCTGGCATCCGGAGGTTCCGGTCAGAATGCTTATTCCAAGCAGCCATATCAGCAATAAATAAATACCATGTCCGGAAAGTTGCTTCATTGCTCTGATCTTAATTTGTTGGTGATGGCGGTTAGACACCTCTAAATGTAAAAGGATTAATCCGGAGCTTATATTTTTTTGACCGGATATGCATTCACGCAGGAATAGCAGAAGTTGTACCAAATTGAAGTATTTAGAGGTAGTGGATGACCCCGTCAGGGTTTATCCCTCCCGGCAAACCGGCCATTTCCCATTAAAAAATCCAAAGCCCTGTGGACATTTTTACTGACAGAGGTTTCTGATTTCAAATTGGCAATGTAGCGAACGATCTCCTGTTGTCTGGAAGGGGACATGGCATCAAAAACCGTCTTCGCTTCCGGGTGCCCATCCAGTGCTTTCTGGAGGGTAGGGTGCATGGCTGGGGACCGGTCAGCCGGATCGAATGCGATGGTCAGGTGAATGGATTCCCCGATACGTTCCGGCGATTTGGGTAGCATGGTCATATTGATGTAAAGCCTCCAGGCGCCGCTGTATTTGACCAGTGTTTGCCGGTAAGGTCGGTTATTAACCGTTCCCAGGATGGGAATCGGGCCACGATCTTTTCCTGCGGCCTCAAATAGGGCCTCGAGTACATCGGCAGGAACATGGACATAAGGATTGATCCCTATTATTTCGAGAGTGGCCTTAAAGGTGTGCATCCGGATTGATCGATTTAATGCAGGCTGATCACCCTGGCTATTTTCCAGCCGTCGGGATCGTGTCTCCAGACGACCGTGAAGCGACCGGCATGGGATTTGGTGCCGGGCGGATTCTGGTTGTTGTGGAATTTGTGCAATCCGTATTCAATGGCGCCGAATCCGGGTATGGGATATACTTCAATGCTGCCAGGTACCAGTTCGCGGGTTACCTTGCCACAGATATTTCTTTTCGTTCCATCAACGACCTCCGCTTTGGAGGTGGAAAGGCCCCCCTGATCGTGGTAGAACTCCAGATTCCCGGCATAGAATGAAGCATATTTATCCAGATTGTCTGCACAGGTATTGTAGGCGTCAAAAAATTCTTTATCTAATTTCACGATGGTATCGTAGAGTACCGGGTCATCCGGGTGATAGTTTTTGGTCAGCTGATACGCCATGGTTTTACTTCCAGAACAAGCAGATATAAGACATAGCAGTGCCATGAAAAAGATAGGCTTCAATAGGTACTTCATAATTCTTGTTTCGTATGAATGATGTGATGCCAGTGGTGCTTACCAGCCTCCGACGCCACCGCCGCCTCCGCCGCCGCCGGAGAATCCCCCGCCGCCGCTTCCACTGCCGGAATCGGAAGGTTTGGTAGCCGCACTGGCTACGCTCTGCGAGAAATCCTGTCCGAAGTGATCGGCAAAATAGATGGTGCTGGGACTGTTATTCCATTGCGGATGATAATTCGCCTGTTCCAGGATGGTCTTAAATTTCTCTGACCAGGAGTGCTCCACGCCAAGTGCAAAAGCATAAGGCAGGCATGCCTCAAAATGGTCGGGTGTCATGTCGGGAGGATTGAGGAGAGCCAACCGGTCTTTTTCAGCGAGTTCCAGATACATTTTAAAACCGTCGATACGGGACTGAAGATCCAGCTTTGCGGGTGTTGGCTTCTTGATCAGATAACCATAGACTAAAAGCGCGATGAATGAGATGATCCCAAATGCCACCAGAGCGGTGATATTGGCAGGTGTTGCATAGGCGCTGTTAATCAGCAGGATGATGCCCAATCCGAATATACCAATCGTTGACAGGATTGGGATGGCCAGGAATTTAAGATTGTTCCCTTCCCGGATAAATGTACGGTGTTGTGCTACCAATGATCCCCGGTGACTCTGGAAGGTTTCTTCCACGATGGGGTTGTATTTTTTCCGGATGCTCACCCGGTCCTCTAAGGCAAATAAATCGCGTAAAATGGTCGCTTCCTCACCGGGCAGGGAGCCATCGTCATTTTTGATTTTTATCAGGTCAAAATGCTTTGACTTCGAGAAGAATCCCGATTCCTCCACTTCTTCGATCCTTAGATACCCTTTCACAGCAAGATGAATGACAGAGGCGGTGAAGCTCTTGCTGTCATGCTTTTCCTTACGAATGTATCCCACAGATGCAGCTGACAGCTTATTCGGCGAATCCCAGAGCGGATAGGAAGCCGGCGTTGGTGGATCTTGCCCGTACTTCCACCAGGTGTACACATAATAGGGTAACAGGAAAATTGAACCCAGAATGATCAGTAAAAGGGTCCCGATCCGGTTTAGAATGCCGGGTTGATCTACAATCCCTTTGGTAAACCCAACGGCAACGGTAAAACCTTCAGTAGGGTTTAGACCGCGGGTTAACCGGAAATCCAATGCAGTGCCATCATCGTTGAAAGTATAATCCTGCTGCTGGATCCCATATCCGCCGGTGTAGGCTGCTTGCTGGATCATATTGGTACCCTGCGGTAAGTAGATGCGGCAGGATGCCTGTTCCACCGGGAATTCCACGTCATTACCCACGGCATTCCAGTACAGCTCATCGTAATCTTCAAAGAAACCGATCTGATCGTCTACTTCGTACTGGATCATATAGAGGTACCGGCCCGGGTCCAGGAAGACATCCTGCTGACCGAGGTAAAGCATCAGGCCATTCTCTCCGGAACTGGTATGGTAAGGTTCGGGTTGATGATCCTTCTCGACTTTGAGGATTTTGTAGTGCATCCGCATGGAATGCCCATTCAGATTACGCCTGGGCGGCAAACTTCTTGTGATCCCTCGCTGGATCTTATCCCCATTGACATAGACATCGATATATTCTGTTACTACAATAGACCGGTCGGTATGAATGTCTATCTGAACATCGTAGCTAAAGATTTTTTCCGTTTGGCTGAAGACAGATGACAAGCCTGACAGGACCAATAATACAGCTGTGACCATCCGTGGCCATTGGCGGGAAAATAATCTCCGGGACATTGGAAAGCCTTCCATTGCAATTGTTTTGGTGAGGGGTTATGTGTCCCTCAATACCTATAAGTATTCAAACGCTGGCAGCGATCATTAGAACTTCACCTGTGGTGTTGCTCTTTCGCTGGGTTCTTCAATCTCGAAGAATTCACCCTGACGGAAATTGAACGTATTGGCGATCAGGTTGCTGGGAAATGACTCAACCATGATGTTGTTTTCACGCACGGTGGCATTGTAATAACGTCTTGCCTTTTCCAGGTCGTTTTCCACATTGGACAGCTCCTGCTGGAGCTGGATAAAGGTGGTGTTGGCTTTCAGGTCCGGGTACGATTCGCTGAGTGCGAATACGTTCGCTAATGCAGAATTCAGTTGATTTTCCGCCTGTGTCTGTGCTTTGACGCCTTCTGCTTTTAATGCGCTGTTACGGGCCTGGATGACTTTTTCAAGTGTGCCTTGCTCGTGCTTGGCATATCCCTTTACCGTTTCAACCAGATTCGGGATCAGGTCATGTCTTTTCTTCAACTGGACGTCGATCCCGCTCCAGCCTTCTTCCATCATGCTGCGTTTGCGGACAAATTTATTGTACAAGCCTACGGCATAAAAGACGATGATAACGGCTACAATGATGAGGACTGTTAGTATTCCCATGGTTTGTGGTTTTGATTTTCCACTAAAATACGAATCTTCCTGTCTGTGCGCTTGCTTACCGTCAGGATGTTCGATCAGTAGCGGTGAACCATCGATTAACAGAGCCTGTCCGGTCGCAGTGACCGTTATTTATTCCCTGGCATTACAGTTAAACATCCAGTGGATGCCAAACTTATCCTGCAGGCTCCCAAAGAATCCACCCCAGAACTGTTCACTGAGTTGCTGCGAAACCTTACCCCCCTCGGCAAGTGCATCAAACAGTCGTTGTGTCTCTGCGCGGGTATCGGGTTCCAGGTTGATATGGACATTGTCGCCGGCGGTCAGTGCGAATCCCATTTCAGGTGGTGCGTCGGTTCCCATCAGGACATGCCCGCCCAGAATGGGCAATTCCACGTGTATCACCAGTTTTTTGACCGCATCACTCATCGGTGGTGTGCCTTCCGGTGCAGGCATTTCGCCAAAGCGCATGATGCCCTGTCCACCAAAACCGGTGTTAAAAACGGATCTATAAAATAAGAATGCTGCTTCGGTTTGATTGGGGAAATTGAGATAAGTGCTTACTCGCGCCATGTTTTTTCTTAAAATTAAATGAAAGGCCTGGAAATGGCCAAAACAATCCGGGTGTAAGTTTAGAGATAAGGGGTCAAGGTGTGTGACACAGAAGATTTATCGGTGCTTATCATTCTGTAGCATGACCTCCATACCTGTGAATTCCGCATTTAGCAGGCTACCTTAGTACGAATTAGGGCATTAAAATTACGGAACCCATGGAAAAGGTCGATCTCAAGAAAAAGTATGCAGAATTCTATGCACCGGGCAAGGGCAAATTTGAAATCGTTGAAGTTCCCGATCTGCCTTACCTTATTGTTTATGGCCAGGGTAATCCGAACACCTCACCGGAGTACATCCAGGCGATTGAAGCGCTTTACTCGGTTGCCTACACCTTGAAGTTTGCCGTGAAGAAAGGCCCGCTGGCTATCGATTATGGTGTCATGCCACTGGAAGGGCAATGGTGGATGGATGACATGAATGAATTTACCGTTGCTAACAAGGATCACTGGAAGTGGGCGATGATGATCCTTCAACCTGACTGTATCACGGCCGAAATGGTTGATGAAGCCATAGCAGCAGCAGGAAAGAGGAAAGATCTGCCGGCTTTGTCGAAATTACATTTTGGCCACATCGAAGACGGGCTGGCCGCACAAACCTTATACATTGGACCCTATGCGGATGAAGGCCCGACGATACAGGCCTTGCATGAATTTATCTTCCGGCAGGGATTCCGGTTGCATAGCCGTCACCGGGAGATTTATCTGGGTGACCCGCGAAGGAGTGCACCGGAAAAATTAAAGACCATCATCCGCCAGCCAATGATTAAGCCGTAGTGCCGAAACGGCAGGCAATCATTAACTTGGATCATGTTTGAGAATAATCGGGACATCCCTGGACCGGAAGAATTGATCCTCCATATGGAGGCCGGAATCACCTCAGCCGATGCTGATCTACTGGGGCGGCTCAGGCCTGGCGCTCTTGAAAATTTATTCATCCAGGCTGCAATCCGTTCTGCGGATCAGCTGGGATTTGGATTCGCCGGTCTGCGCCAGCAAAAACTTTTCTGGGTTCTCAGCCGGATAACCATGGAAATTCAGGCCTCACCTCAATGGCCATCGACCATTACCATTGAGACGTGGCCCAAGGATGTCCAGGGATTACTTTATTTACGGGATTTTATAGCCCGGGATGACGAGGGAAATGTTTTTGCACTGGCCACCTCAGCCTGGTTGGCCATCGATCTGGATCGCAAAAGGCCGACAACCGTCTCCGGGCGGTCAGAAAATTATTTTTCGCAATTGCGGGACCGGTCGGCCCTGCGACAAGCTCCGGATAAGCTGGCAGCACCACAGCATCCGGTGCATTTCAGGGAAATTTCGACGGCCTATTCCGATTACGATCTGAATAAGCACGTCACCGCAACCAAGTACCTGGATTTCATGTGTAATGTATTACCCCTGGATTTTTGGCTGGATCATTATCCCCGCTCCATTTCCATTAATTATCAACGGGAAACCCTGGCTGGTGAAACGCTGGCTTTACGGTGGCAAAACGATGGAAACCGGTATGATTTCGCCGGCTATCATAACGGAACCAATGCTTTGTCATTCCTCGGTAAAATTGAATTTTAACATCTGGTTATGCAGCAATTGATGATGGTTACGCTGGTCGTAAAGGATTACGATGAAGCAATTTCGTACTATACCGGTAACCTTGGTTTTGACCTGATCGAAGATACCGGTATGGGAGGCGGCAAGCGCTGGGTGGTGGTTGCGCCCAAAGGCAGCGCCAGCCGGTTATTACTGGCTAAAGCTAAAAACGCCCGTGAGCAGGAGGCGATCGGCAACCAGACCGGAGGCCGGGTGTTTCTATTCCTGCACACCGATGATCTCCTGCGGGATTATCATCAGTGGCTTGAGCGTGGGGTCGAATTTGTGGAGACGCCCCGTGAGGAAGCCTATGGATTGGTGGTTGTTTTTCGTGATCTTTATGGCAACAAATGGGATCTGATCCAACCCAAATAACAGCGTGTGTTATTTGAGGATGCACAGGACCTGATAATGGACGATTGATGGTTTTCAGAGAAGCAGTACAAAGCGATGCCGCCGCAATAGGAAATCTACATGCCAGGAGCTGGCAGCTGCACTACCGGGGCAGTTTCAGCGATGCCTATCTGGATGGACCTGTGCTGGAGGACCGGCGACAGGAATGGACGAGACGCCTGTCAGAACCGTCGTCCAACCAGTATTGCCTGGTCGCAGAATCGGAAGGACGGATCATTGGCCTGATGTGCCTTTACGAGCAGGCGGATCCGGTTTACGGAAGTCTGATCGACAATTTGCACGTAGCCCCGGAATACCAGCGTGCCGGAGTAGGGCAGCAGTTGATGGAACTGGCCCGGAAGAGGCTGAATGACCGGCACCCCGGATTGCCATATTATTTATGGGTTCTTGCTGCCAATGAACGTGCGATCCGGTTTTATGAACGGATTGGAGGTCAAAGAATGGAAGAAACCTGGTTAACGAACCGGGATGGCAGCACTGCATTTTGTTACCGTTATGGATGGCAGATCATGGTGGATCATGCATCATTTTCAGACTGAATGCCCAGGTAAAAGAATTATGCCTTAAATTAAGGCATCGTAACAAGCAAAAATCAGCCATATGGTCAAGAAGATATTGATAGGACTGCTCGCACTTTTTGTCATCATTCAATTTTTTCGCCCGGAGCGGAATTTGTCCGGTGATGAAACCTACGGACTGGAAACAAAATACACCGTGCCTGCCGAAATCAAAGGTTTGCTTAAGGGAGCCTGCAACGACTGCCACAGTAATTACACCCGGTATCCCTGGTATGCCAGTGTCCAACCGGTGGCCTGGTGGTTGGCTAACCATGTGAATGATGGAAAACGGCACTTGAATTTTTCCAGCTTCACCAACCGTCGCATTGCTTTCCAGAATCACAAGCTGGAAGAGACCGCCGAGATGCTCGAAAAGAAGGAAATGCCCCTGCCGTCCTACACCTATCTGGGGCTGCATCCGGATGCCAAATTATCGGATGCACAACGGCAGACACTAATCAACTGGGCTCATGATCAGATGGATCAGCTAAAGGCCCAATATCCGCCGGACAGTCTGGTCATGCCCAGGAGGAATCCGCCTCCCGGACAATAATTGCCGGCTCCTACCTACCACGAAGCATACTTCATGCCGAGCCTTTCGGTCCGGGCAAAGTATTAACATTTCTATAAGACTGCAGACCGACTGTGAAGTGATCTAAAGATTCTATTTGTTGTACTTTTATTGTCATTAGCCAATTCGTTTATTTAAAACGCTTCACAATGAAAAAACTATGGATTATGCTGCCCCTGGTTGCCCTAATGGTTACCAGTATTTGGGCGCAACGACCACGATCGCGTGATGCGGCGGCAGCTCCGATGACGGAGAAGAAAGCCCAGTCAGCGATCAATGATCAGACTTTGTCAGGACTAAAATGGCGCAACATTGGCCCTGCTTTTACATCAGGCCGGATTGTCGACCTGGCTATCCATCCGAATAATGATAATATCTGGTATGTAGCAGTGGCTTCCGGCGGCGTATGGAAGACCGAGAATGCCGGCGTTACCTTTACCCCGATCTTCGATCACGAAGGATCTTACTCGATCGGTTGCATCACCCTTGATCCGAATAATCCGGATGTGATCTGGTTAGGCACCGGCGAAAATGACGGTGGCCGTCACATTGGTTTTGGTGACGGTGTGTACCGGAGTACCGACGGAGGCAATACCTGGAAGAACATGGGATTAAAAGCTTCCGAGCACATTGCCAAGATCATCGTCCATCCACATAATCCCAATAAGATCTGGGTTGCTTCCCAGGGTCCGTTATGGAGTTCAGGAGGCGAGCGGGGATTATACGTATCCGAGGACGGAGGGACCACCTGGACCAAGACGCTGGGTGACGACGCCTTTACCGGAGTTACTGATCTCGTGATGGATCCCCGGGATCCGGACCGTTTGTATGCGGCTACCTGGCAGCATCAGCGCACCATTGCATCCTTTATGAGTGGTGGGCCGGAGTCGGCCATCCATCTGAGTACGGATGGTGGCAAGACCTGGAGTAAATTGACCAATGGCCTGCCAAAAGGCAACATGGGTAAGATTTGCCTGGCTATTTCTCCCCAAAACCCGGATGTAGTGTATACCGACATCGAACTTGATCGTCGTACCGGCGGATTTTGGCGTTCGGATGACCGGGGCGCTTCCTGGAAAAAAATGTCGGACGCCGTCTCGGGTGGTACCGGACCACACTATTATCAGGAACTATATGCCAGCCCGCATGCATTTGACCGCGTATATCTGATGGATGTACGCATTCAGGTTTCTGATGACGGAGGCAAGACCTTCCGTACGTTAAGCGAAAACGATAAACACTCCGATAACCATGCCATGGCATTCCGTGCCGATGATCCCAACTACTTGCTGGTAGGTTGTGATGGTGGCCTGTGGGAAAGCTTCGACCTGGCGGACAACTGGAGGTTCTTCGGCAATTTGCCCATCACCCAGTATTACAAAGTAGCGGTGGATAATAAGAAGCCATTCTACCACGTGTTCGGTGGAACGCAGGATAATGGTAGCCACGGCGGTCCTTCCCGTACCGACACCCGGCAGGGAATTCGAAATGCAGACTGGTACATCACCCTGGGTGCGGACGGCTATCAGTCGGCGACCGAACCGGGTAATCCTAATATTGGTTACGCCGAAACACAGGAAGGTGGTATGCACCGTATCGATCGCATCACCGGCGAACAAGTTTACATCCAGCCCCAGCCAGCCGAAGGTGAGCCCTTCGAACGATTCAACTGGGATGCACCCATCGTCGTGAGCAGCCACGACCCGGCACGGTTGTATTTTGCATCACAACGTATGTGGCGCTCCAATGATCGCGGAGACAGCTGGACCCCGATTTCCGGGGATCTGACTAAAAATGAAAACCGCATGGAGCTGGAGATCATGGGTAAGAAGCAAAGCTGGGATGCTCCCTGGGACGTCCTCGCGATGTCCAATTACAATACCATTGCTTCCATTGCAGAATCGGCAGTAGATGGTAACATCCTGTATGCCGGTACCGACGATGGTATCATCCAGGCGACTCAGGATGGAGGTAAAACCTGGACCCGCATTGACGTGAGTGCTTTACCCGGAGTTCCGGCAACAGCATTTGTCAATGACATCAAGGCGGACTTGTTCGACGCCAATACCGTCTATGTTTGTCTCGATAATCACAAATACGGCGACTATCATCCCTATGTGGCCAAGAGTACGGATATGGGCAAGACCTGGAGCTCACTGGTAAACAATCTGCCGGAGCGCACTCTCACGTGGCGGTTGGTGCAGGATCCGGTAAAAAAAGACCTGCTGTTCCTGGCAACGGAATTTGGAATTTATTGCTCCCTGAATGGCGGACAGGAATGGGTCAGCCTGAAAGGTGGCCTGCCTACCATCTCATTCCGTGACCTGGCCATTCAGCCGGAAGAAAATGATCTGGTGGCTGCTTCCTTTGGCCGCGGTTTCTTCATCCTTGATGATTACGGTTTTCTGCGTGACCTGACTCCGGCCACCATGGATCAGGATGCAGCGCTGTACACCGGTCGTCCAGCCTTATGGTTCCGTCAGCGTTCTGTTGTCAACGATCAGGGCGCTACGCGTTATGAAGCACCAAATCCCGATTTCGGTGCGGTGTTTACCTATTACCTGAAAGATGTTCCTTCAACCATGAAAGCAGATCGCCAAAAAGCTGAGAAAGATTTGGCCAAGGCCGATAAGGACATTGCTTTCCCGGGATGGGATAAGGTGACGGCGGAAAAGAGGGAAGAAGGGGCACAGTTGTGGTTTACCATCAAGGATGCCCAGGGTAATATCGTACAACGCTTTTCGGAAAGGCCTAAAAAAGGCATCAACCGGGTCAATTGGGATTTGAGTACGTTATCCAAAAACCCGATCCCGCTTGAACAGCGTCGTGGTGGAGCTGGTGGTGGTGGATTCTTCCGCAGGGGAGGAGGCATCATGGCTACTCCTGGAAGTTATACCGTCAGCATGGCCATGGAGAAAGATGGCGAAATCAAGACCCTGGCCGGACCGGAATCGTTTGAAGTAAAAGCGCTCTGGGATGGCGCTTTGCCTCGAAAATCGGATGCCGAGATCAAGAAATTTGCAAACGATATTGCTCAGTTGATGGCGGATGTCACCAACACGGGTAATGACCTTGACCAGGCCAAAAACCGGATCATGGCGATGGAAACGGCTGCTGGACGTACCCAGAAAGAGGTACCCGGAATCTATAAGTCCATCTTTGACCTCAAACAGCAGATCCTGGACATGGACACCAAATTCAATGCAAATGGACCGCAGGAAGAAATTGGAGAAAAAATGGATCCTACGATCCGCGATTATATGTTTACCGCCTTCCGGGGAGGTATGACCACCTACGGTCCTACCGAAATGCACCTGCAAAGCATGCGCATAGCCCGGGATAAATTAACAGCCTTCCAGGCTCAACTGAAGGAGGTCGTTAATCAGGAAAACGCATTGGAAAAACAACTGATGGCAGCAGGAGCTCCCATGATTGAAGGAGCGACTCAGAACAGATAAACGGAATTCTGACCGTACATTGAAAAGGAGATGCAGTAAAACCTGCACCTCCTTTTTTTATGCCTGGTGATATATGCCTCCCCAGCAACTGCCTATATACCATTTAGCTGTGAATAATGGTTAATCCTCCCCGAATGAAAACGGGAGGCCTTCATTTCGGCCTGCTATCATGTGATCGTATCAATGGCCGGCAGTGCAAAAAAAAATAATTGGTTGTTCCGGACTGGGCTTCTCTGGCATCGGTTTCGCACCTGATTGTGTTCCACAATACCTGACACGAGGCATCCATCGTCAGACCGGATGGTACTGATATATAGAGGTCAGAACTTAACTGGGTAACTGGCCGACTTATCCGGCCGGTGGCTTATGAGTTTCCTATCTGGGTAATTTGAGTGTCGGTTTATGTACAACCATTGACATAACACCGTTGAACTCATTTCATTTCCGGAATCACCCTTTTCCACTTATTCTGCATGGTCTTTATCCGTACAGGCAAAACGAGTCCACCCTGAATGACCGGATGCCAATATCCTGACCAGACGTCCAATTTCGCCTGCAGGCGGACTATTAATTTGCCTTTGAATTGGTATTGCCCCTGTGCATTCAGATGCAGATAAGGCTGGAATGTCCTCCAGGGATTCGTGGCCTCAACCAGCGCAATGCTGGATCCTGCTCCGATGGCTAATTGACTTCCGAAAGGTCCACGCTGACCATGAGCGAGCCGCATGGATTCGCTGATCGAGAGGAATCCACCAAGATGATGGCTTGCATCCGATCCGAAATAGGTAAATGGCTCCAGCCAGGCGGCAAGTTGTCCGGTCATTCCGGCGATGGATTGATTCCAGATACCAGTTATGGATGAAAATACGATATGATCGGGTGTAATGCTTTCTGTGGTCGTGGCAGGGTATTCGGCTAACGTCAGGCCTAAGGATCCTTCCAGAGCTAAAGGAGCGACAGGTATTTGCACTTCCAGCAAATTGGAAATACACCCAATGGCGTCCCGGATACGCACGCGGTATTTACCGGCTGACAGGTTAAAAATGGAAAACATTTCGAATGGAATCGATCCGTAGTAACTGTCGTTGATGTAGATCTGATAGGGGAGTACACCTTTGGTGGTCACCTGAATGGTCATACTCCCATCCGAGGACATCGGACCGCTGGCCGGGATGATGGAGGTTGTGGCTATCGCCAGTCCTACACTGGGTATTAATTCGGCAGTGGTGGTTTCACTGCACGTGGTGTCGCCCTCTGCAATCCGTACCCGCAAGGTGTACATGCCGGGTAATACGGTCATGTAATCGGATAGGCGGACTGTATCGACCGGTACTAAAAAAGATTTTGTCGTAGTGCCCAACCTGACGTCCAACCTCAACGCCTGGGTGTCGGTAGAAGTCAGTGCCAGAATGATGTCGCCTGGATTCGGACAATCCGGTTGGATGATTTTTAGATCATTGATAAAATGTGCCGGGGTATTGGGTACCGTCTGTTCAAAGCTCTGCATGCAGCCCAATACATTGCTGGTAACCACCACCTGGTAGCTACCGGCGGCCAAATGACTTGCAGTGCTTGACGTATCGCCATTACTCCAGTCAAAGGTGTAGTTCCCTTCGTTCTCGATAAGCAGATGGATAGAACCATTTGCGCTGCCACACGTAGCCGGTGTGATATCGAATGCAGGCGTCAGGCTGCAGGTTGCGGAATAGACCTGTATGGTCACCTGGCCGGTGTCTTTTCTCCCGCAGGCATCCTGCACGATGTAGGAGAAATGGCCCAGTCCGGAAAAATTGCCGTGAGGATTGAAGCTGAAATCACCGCCCATTTCGATACGCAGGGTGCCCCCTTCGATGTTAAAGGCAGAAATAACTTTCAGTCCGGAACCGGAGTCATTGTCAAGCACATTGCCGGATACCGGAGTCCTGAACGGAGTGGAAAGAGAGTCCGGGGCCAATACCATAGCTGGTGTTGCATCAGGTACGGTGATCTCCAGGGTCTGGGCGCAGTCGGTCGGTGATTGTGCCTGGAATGCCGTCAGGGTATAAACCCCGGAAGGTACCGGAAAGATGGCATCCAGGTTGTAGGTGCCCGGATTTAAGGAGATCTGTGAAGCGCCTGACGGTCCTGATATTTGCAATATAACCGGATCATCCGTAGGTGATTCAAGGGTAAAGCGGATATTGCCTCCATCCTGGCAGGTGCCTGGAAATGTAATGGTGTCGGTAATAAAGGTAAAGGCTGAATCCGGTACGGTGACCTTGATGCTCCGGGGACAGTCCTTTCCCAGCGGATTGACAATCACCTCGTAATTACCGCTTTTTAATCCGGTAAGGGCTGTGGTGGTGGCTCCATTGGACCACAAAAACGAATAGTCACCCACCGGGTACACGGAAGCCTGAATCGTTCCCTGGGCTGTTCCGCAAATACTGGCTTGTACATCGAATTCCACTTCAAAATCGCAGGGATCCGAGATAACCTGGATCACACTTTCCTGCTGGGCTTCGTGACCACAGGCATCCATGACCCGGTAAGTAAAAACAAATTCGCCGGTGCGCTCCGCCGGAGCGCTGTAACTGAAGCTGCCATCGGTCTGCAACAGCAGGATTCCTGCTTCCGGCTGGTTGAAGTCGATGACTTTTAAGGCAAGACCATGGTCGTTTCTAAGCACATTGCCCTGGTACGTGCTTCCGGTAAATACGGTGATCACATCGCGGGTGGTAATGATGGCTGCTGAAGTATCTTCCACTTCCAAATCAAGCTCCGCGACGCAGTGTGCCGCATCCTCCAGTCCGTTGACACGGATGTGCCAGCTTCCCGGCAGGATGGGGAATTGTTCCTTCAGATGAATTGCTCCCGGCTGACGGACGATGCCATGCTCTCCATCCGGACCGGTAGCTACGATGGCCAGTGGAGAGCTATTGGGGCCATCAATACGCAAAAAGATATCACCACCGGCACCCAGACAATTTGCCGGGCTGGTACTGTATTCCTGAATATATTCTGCTTTATTTTCCGGGATGGATACGGAGAAGGCCTGGGCGCAGCCGTTTTCATCGGTGACTGTAACCGTATAATTGCCACTCGCTACCTCATCCACGCCCGATCCGGTGGCGCTGTTTGACCACAGGTACGAGTAACTACCCTCTGGCGTAATGAGCACGGTTGCCGCTCCGTCGAAGCCACCACAGGAAGCAGCTGATGTTTCAAATTCCGCTTTGGTGTCGCAGGTAGGTGCGGCGACTTCAATGCTGATGGTTGCTTCAGACCGGGTATCACACGGGCCTTGCACGGTGTATTTGGCTGAAGTTGTGCCTGAAAATCCCGGAGAAGGAAC
The DNA here is from genome assembly GCA_020636135.1 of Lewinellaceae bacterium. NCBI lineage: Bacteria > Pseudomonadati > Bacteroidota > Saprospiria > Saprospirales > Lewinellaceae > Lewinellaceae bacterium. Next base: position 3,623,009 of record JACJYK010000001.1, on the reverse strand, counting down.
AAAATTCATGGACCCATTCGACTGGATGGTGAGTGTTCCACCGGCAGGCTGATCATAGGAAATGACGATTAGGTCGGAACCCTGATCGTTGTCCAGCACCTGACCATCAACGGGTATGCCAAAGGGCGTGCTGTAATTGTCATTAACGGCCTGGACAGCTGGTTTTTGAACAGTAACACTTATGGTGCCGGAAGCTTGCTGGCCATACTGGTCTTCAACCAGTATTGAAATCGTAAAATCAGTCGATTGCCGGAGATTGCTGATCTGGAGGGTGTGACCGGTGGCATCGATCTCCACGGTGGCAGCACTGACGGGCGTAATGAACTTAATGAATAAGCCGTCCCCATCGTCGTTTTCCAACGGGCTGACATTTGCCTGCCCATCACAGGCCATGGTCACAGCATCGTTGCGTACGACCAGTTTAGGATTGGGTGTAGGCCCGGGATTTGTAGTGTCACGGCTTAACAGAAAGGCTGTAGTAGCGCCACCAAGGACTACGGCGCCTGCGGGAGCCCAGATCATCCAGGGTGCCAGTTTGCCCGGTTTCATCGCCGGGCTGGTGAGGTCGATGTGATTCCAGGGGCTGGTGACGGTATTTCCTGCTTCAAAGGATGCACGGACTGGATCAGGACCAGGGGTTAAAACCCCGGCTGATTGAGCTGCCGCCACAAATTGTTGCCACAACATAGGCAGCGATTCCTCCAGGGTCTGGTCTCCGGAAGTTTTTTCTTCGGCAGGCAGGTCTCCGGACTGTTCGCGCCACAGCTTGGTCATTTTACGGACAAAATCTTCCTGGGTGTACTGCTTGCCAGTGAGCACTCCCATCGTCAGCCAGATTGCATGCTGGGTGACACCCTGACGTTCTGCCTCCGGATTGCCATGATAGGGTGTGGCTAGCGATGCACTGGATTGCATGGCGGGTACCTCTGCATCGATCTGCTGGACTAATTTTACGATAAGCGCAGCGGTGGATTTCGCATCAGCACCCGGATTGATCGTGACGGGAATCGACTGGTGGTTGTCCGGCCAGCAGGCATACAGGCTGCTGGAATCTTTTTTAGGTGCTCCTGAAAAGGTGAGGGCATTGCGATCCACGATACCGAAGGGTTTGACCCGGGGACCAGGCTGCAGGGTAAAGGACGCATTGGTGCTGTCGGCATCGGCGGCAACCAGGATCCAGTCTCCGATAGACATGGCCAGACCGCCGGGAGCAGGTGCCCGGTGTACGTCTGTGCAGTAGCCATAGAGCGGGATGGACTGGACCGTATCAGGACCAATGGTAAGAGCTTCGGGCAGATATCCCACATAGCTCTGGTACCCGTGGTGAGCCGGAACATAATAGGAGGCAGGATGAAGAACTACCGGTTCTGAGGCTTCATTTTTGACGTAGAGGGTGGCGATGTGTCCTGATGATTGACCGGTGCCTAAGGCCAGCAAGAGTTCAGGAGCCTTCCTTGTGCCTGCCGTCTGCTGGGCCACGAGAAAGGCAGGGAAAAGAAGAAAAATCAACGATTTGACGAAATATCCGTGTTTCCTAACGATTCTCACTTCGGTATCAATTTAGCGACACATGGCGTCAAATATACTTTAAATCAGTTCGTTTTGTATTAAAAAATTTCTAAATGTTACTAAGATTAACAGACGCGTTGAACATGGTAAAAGTCGTGTAACCTGGCAACATCGGGCCGGTGGGTCCGGCATTCCGGCGCCGGTAAGCATTTGTCGTGATTCGTGATGTTTACTGGATTACGCAAGAGGCTGATTCCGGGTAAAAGGGTTCCGAAAGAGCTGATAGTCAGCCAGTCAATGCGCACAAAATATTTATATATTATATTGTTATAATTTGTAAATAATTTTTTATCAACTGGTTAACTTTCATTTTTTGATAATGCAGAATTAACACAGAGTTAATATACATCGTGCAATTTTACACTTGATTTTTTGATTAATCTATACATGAAAAGAAAGCTTGAAATTGCGGTTATATCCGATGTGCACCTGGGTACCTATGGCAGCCATGCTCCGGAACTGATCCGCTACCTGAAGAGCATCGATCCGGGTATCCTCATCCTCAATGGTGACATCATTGATATCTGGCAGTTCAATAAAAAGTACTTCCCCAAGTCGCACATGCTGGTGATCAATACACTACTGAAGAAGGCCCTGAATGGTACCAAGATCTACTACCTCACCGGGAACCACGATGATGTACTGCGCCGTTTTGCCGATTTTACCACAGGCTCCATCAGTCTGCGCAATCAGCTGGAACTACACCTCAATGGTAAGAAACACCTGTTTTTCCACGGCGACGTTTTTGATGCTTCGGTTATGTACTCACCCTGGCTGGCCAAACTGGGCGGAAAGGGCTATGACTTCCTGATCCGTATTAACCGGGTCATCAACCGGATCCGTCAGCGGTTTGGTCTGGCGAATCTCTCGTTCGCTCATCAGGTGAAAGCGCGGGTCAAAAAGGCTGTCAAATACATCCAGGACTTTGAGATGCTGGCCATCAACTACGGTGCGGACCGCGGCGTTGACACTGTCATCTGCGGACACATCCATCAGCCGTCCATGCGGGAAGTCGAAGTAAAGGGCCGTAAGATCAATTACCTGAATTCCGGCGACTGGCTGGAAAACCTCACTGCCCTGGAATATTATGGCGGCGACTGGCATCTGTATCGATACGACGACCTTGACTTTGACTACATCGAACAAAACCAACCGGTCGAAGATGTGTTAGAGCCGGAATATCAGGAGATGGAAAAACGCATGCAGACGAATATTCCCCAAAGGGTGATCCGGAGACTGATGAGCCAGACGGATGAGTCGTGACGGTTTAGGTCAGTGGTGATACGACGCCATAAAGCAACAGATAGAAAGCATTAGCATATATTCTGCTCCTTTTTGCTTTGTGGTTATTGCTATTCCAGCCCAAAATTCTGACTATTCAGTTTTACTTTTAAAGGTTACCCTCAGGGAAAGCAAACCTAATAGTCCTGCTGTCAGTGACGAAATTAATATGACCAGTTTTGAATTGTTAATGATTACCTCGTTATCAAAGGCAAGTAAGGTTATAAAAATTGACATTGTAAATCCAATTCCAGCCAATAATCCAACGCTTAAAATTGATTTCCAGTTTAAATCGGTCGGGAGCTTGCTAAAGCCAAACCGCACTGCCAGGAATGTCGCAACAAAAATACCTACAGGCTTGCCAACAATTAACCCCAGTGCAATGCCCAGGCTGTTGGGATTGGTCAATGTCTCGATGATGTTTCCATTAAATAAAATAGCCGTGTTGGCCAAAGCAAATATGGGCAGAATAATAAATGCAACGGGTTTGTGTAAAAAGTGCTGTAAAATGGAGGATGTTGACTTTTCATCACCTTCTCCGAATGGGATAGTAAATGCAAGCAACACGCCGGTAATGGTTGCATGAACACCTGAGTTCAGTAAAAAGTACCACATAGCCACGCCCCCTAACAAATAGGGAATTAGGCTTTTTATTTTCAATTTGTTCAATACCAGAAGCAAAACGAAAATTCCCAGTGTAATTAATAGATTAGACCAGAGTAAGGATTTCGTATAAAATATGGCAATGATTAAAATGGCTCCCAGGTCATCTATTATAGCTAATGCCGTTAGGAATACTTTTAAAGAGGTGGGTATTCTGCTGCCCAATAGGGATAATGCCCCTAAAGCAAAAGCAATGTCAGTTGCCATAGGTATTCCTGCACCTGATTGTGTATCGGTCCCATAATTGAAAAACATAAAGATTGCTGCCGGTAACAATAATCCACCTATTGCACCGAATATTGGTAACAAAGCATCTTTAATCTTGGAAAGTTCGCCCTTGTATATTTCCCTTTCCAACTCGAGGCCGATGAGCAAAAAGAAAATGGTCATCAGACCGTCATTTATCCAATGCTCAATACTGTGTCCCTGAAATTCAGTATGCCAAAAATTTTGATAACCGGCACTTAGACTGGAGTTGGCAAGTATTAATGATAAAGCAGTGCAGGCTATTAATACAAGACCACCGGCTTTCTCACTATCAAAAAACTCTTTAAATAATTTGGTTGCAATCATTTTTTTTTGGAATTCTATTTGCTGTCCGTATATCCTCCCCGGCTTTTTGTGTTACAATTAATTCCCTAAATTATGTAAGGCCCTCGACGGTTCTGCCATCCTCTGCGCGCTATGGATAATTCCGGAAGAAACAAGGATCACTCTGTCGATTAACTCAATCCTATTTGGACTCAGACAGCTGTTCCTGGTTGGGCTGTTCCTGCCGGGCTTTTTCCCACGGGCCCGTGATCGCGAAGGTCAGTCCGGCATGCTGGATGTTTACGAATAAGGTTTTACCGCTGGGTGAGAAGGTACATCCGGCGAATTCGGAGGCATATCCGATGTTTTCGGCCAGATGGTAAACCTTGCCTTCCGGTGTCACCCCCACGATGCGGGGCGCTTCATTATCCTCACAGATGATCAGGTCACCCCACGGTGCCATGGTGAGGTTGTCGGCATTCTTCAGGATCCGTGCGTCATTGGGTTCCAGCATAAGGACCAGTTGTCCGGGGTCTTCCGCTTCACGGCTGGTGCCTTCGTAAGGGCTGGGGTGGTAACGAAACAGCTGTCCCAGTTGCTCTTTGCCGCCATTGGTACATGCCCAGTACACCAGGCCATCGGCGCCAAACCACATGCCTTCACCCCGGGCAAATTTTACGGCTCCCAGCATGGATCCCCGGGCACGGAGATCATCGTTTGGCGACTCCACCTCGTCCATGTCGATCCATTCAACACTAAAAGTGGTACCCACCGGTATCGGCTCACCCTCCCAGTTGCGGATGTCGAAGGATGAATGTTCCTTGAATTTTAAAGCTTGCAGACGTCCTCCGGCCCGCAGATTCCCGGGCTCGTCGGGAAGAAACCGGTAGATCAAACCGTCGTGACGATCTTCGGTCTCGTAGACGATGCCGGTATCCGGATCAACGCAGATGGCTTCATGATTGAAGCGACCCATCGCTTTGAGTGGGAACGGCTCGGCAAGGTGTACTTCACGGGAAGCGGGCACCTCAAAATTATACCCATGGTCCTGCATGAGCTTTTCATTCGCGTTGACGACCACTTCTTCACAGGTAATCCAGGAATTCCAGGGAGTGGGTCCTCCTGCACAATTCCGAAGGGTGCCTGCCAGACTCAGGTAGGATTCAACCACCTTCTCTTTTTCTTCGTCATAGACCAGGGTGGTCGTGCCTCCCTGACAGACGGTGCCACTAGCCCCGCTATCGTATACCTGGGATGGAGTCAGCCGGTCATACTGGCGGTTTCCAACACCATAGGGCCCCTGGTCGTTGGGCATGAGTTCGTGGTTCCTGATTACAATCACTGTTCCGTCCGGACCACGAAATGTTGCCATACCATCAGCTTTGTCCGGCGTGAAAAATCCATCAGACATCCGTTGCCCGGCGCGTGAAATGATCTCATAGCGGAATCCGTTTGGCAGACTGAGGACACCACGGGTATCGGTGCGGAGTGGTCCATACGGGTAGATGAAATTTGGGAGCTGTTCCAGCTGTGTGCAGCCGTCCATCCATTGGTTGAGAAGTGTTTCCAGGCCGGCAAAACCAATGGCCAGCTGCGCTGCTTGCTTGATGAATGTCCGTCTGTTATTTGCCATAATCTGAAAGCTTCTTCTTAATGCTTATCATCACCGGCAGAGGTCTCAAACCGCTGGTTGATCCCTTTTTCAATGGCAGGCACCCCTTGCTGCATCCACAGCGGTACCGGCCCATCCTGCAGGTAATGATCAAAGAACTGTGACATGCGGTGTTGAAAATCTACCCGGTTTTGCCATTTGAGAGGCCAGTGTGGCTCTCCGTTGTAGTTCAACAACCACGCCGGTTTATTTAAACGCCGTAACCCGGTAAAAAATTCGATGCCCTGGTACCACGGCACGGCACTGTCGTTATCGTTATGCAATATGAGGACGGGAGTCTCGATCTTGTCGAGGAAGAACAATGGTGAATTTTCAAGAAAACGCAATGGATAGTCCCAGATGGTACCACCGATGCGGCTTTGAGTGTGCTCGTACTGGAATTCCCGGCTCATGCCGCTGCCCCAGCGGATGCCTCCATACGCGCTGAACATATTGACCACGGGAGCGCCTGACTCCGCACAGCGGAATAGTTTGGTCCGGGTGATCATCTGGGCGATCTGGTAGCCTCCCCAGCTGTGTCCCTGTACACCTACGCGGTTCGGATCGATGAATCCGGTATTGAGTAGCGAGGTAATACCCGACATAACCGCATTGAAGGCAGACTCACCGGGATAACCGATCTTGTAAGGGATATTTGGATTGAAGATGACATACCCTTTGCTGGCGTAATACGGATAGACGATCTGGGACCGGTTGGGGTCGATCGTCCGGTATTGCATCAGTCCATCCGAACTTTTTTCGTAAAAGTTTACGATCATCGGATATTGTTTGGTGGGGTCAAATCCTTCCGGTTTCACCAGCATCCCTTCCAGTAATTCCCCGTCATCGGAATACCAGTGGTACAGGGATATATCGCCCCACCGGTACATGGATTGTTGTGGATTGGCATTGCTGATGCGCTGATAATGTGTCCAGTCCGTGGTCATCCAGAGATCCGGAAAGGTTTTGAAATTCTCCTTGGTGAAGAAATAGACCGGTGCCTTTTCAGCTACGCGCAGGCCATCAAAGGCAAACGAATCCTGGATGATGGATCGCATGGGTGACAGCGGTTGCCAGGTGTCCAGACGTGCATATCCGCCATGCTTGGTTGTTTCATCGAACGTCTCAAACCACCAGGGACCGAGGGTGGGAAGGAATTTCTCCTCCGGATCCAGGCGCAGGTAACGGTAGCGCATTTTTTGCTCGCGCCCATTGGTCAACCGTACTGGTTTGGCTCTGCCTCGTGGGTCGATCTGCCACAGGTCAAAACGATCGTAAAGGAAAAGTGCTTCATCATCCTTAGCCCATCCGGCGATGCCGTATGATCCGGGGTGACTGGGCTCATCGTGTATTTCCTGGTAATAGCGTACGGAATCATTCGTGGTGATCTCCACCAGATTTTGTGCGGTGATGTGGTACGAGAACCAGGCCGAATCAGGATCATTATACCAGGTGATGAATTGACCTCCCGGAGAGAGTTGTGGGAAGCCGGCGATCTTTTTAGCAACCGGTTGCAGCAGGCCGGATGACAGGTCACGGACATAGATGTCCTTGTATTCATCGCCTTCCCATGATACGAGCTCGGCATAGGGTGAAGGATCCATCACGACGGCGTAGCGGGCATTGGCTGTAGAATTCAGTCGTGCTTCCGGCGCTTTCAGATCGGCGACCTGCATGACCTTCCCGGATAGCAAATCGACCATGGCCAGGTAGGAGCGCTTTTTCTCGTCTTCAAGATCCACCTCTTGCTGGGTGTACAATTTCCCTTCATTATAACTCCATACCTCTACACTGACCACCTCATCATCCAGAATTGCGGTGTCCTGGAGGATGGGTTCTGTACGTGTGCCAAAGAAGAGTTTGGTTCCATCATCAGAAAACCGGGGTTTATAATCTGCGGAGATCAGGGGCAGTGTGGTGGGCTCGGGAACCTCTGTTTGGGAATGTACGATGGTTGGGTTAGCCAGTGTACCTGACCAATAGATCAATTCATAGGGGCGTATGGCTGCTTTGGTTGTATCTGCGTCCAGGATGACCGCGCCCTGCCTGCCCAGCCGGTGCAGGACAAGCTGGGAATATTTTCCTTTAGCCTGTAAGATGGTGCGACGCTGGTGCAGTTCGGTATCGTAATGCACGATGCCGTCCGTATTGAGGCTGTCCGGACCATCGACGACGGCTGCCAGGAACGGGGTCTCTTCCGCCAGAGTATACTGGGTCACATTGGCGATGCTGTCGGTTGACTCATCCTTTGTGTCGTATAAGTAAAGGGTCAGGTCTTTGCGTTTGCGGTCCTTGGAGTCGTAACGTTGGTAGGCTATAAAACCACCCCATTTATCCGGCGCTTCAAAGTTTTTCACGTTTGGGATCCGCTTCTTGAATTGAGAATTCAGCGACAGGATAACCAGTGTGTCGGGAGGAAATGCATCATCTTTCACCTTTTTCCGTTCCATATCCCGGTGAGCATCCCAGTCCTGGGTCTGGATAAATGCGGCAGTTTTGCCATCGTAACTCAGGGCAACTTTCTTAACTCTGGGATAGCGGAATTCGGATTGGTCCTTGGTATTGTAAGCGATCAGGGTGGCGTTGCCCTGTCCAGGCACCAGTTTGTAGATCATCCATTCGCCGTTGGTGCCGACCGAGACCTGTTCGATTTGGTTCCAGGTACCCCATACGGTCCAGTCCATGGCTTTTTTTTCTGTCTGCGCGGACAGGGTAGTCATGGCGCCGATGATAGTGAGAACAAAAGAAATCAGGGTGGGGTAGGTTGTAATCCTTCTTAAACGCATAGTTCCAGTTCTTTACTTAAGCGGCTTAAGATAGCAACCCTGCAGGAATAAAAAAAGGTGATTTCCGGGGAAACCACCTTATCGTGAAGGATGAATTATTAAGGAATGGCAGTTATTTCTTCGCTGCGTCGTATCGCCGGGCGACTTCACCCCAGTTGATCACGTTAAAGAATGCCGAGATGTAGTCCGGACGACGGTTTTGATAATTGAGATAATAGGCATGTTCCCATACGTCCAAGCCCAGGATCGGTGTACCCTGTACATTGGTGACATCCATCAGGGGATTGTCCTGATTCGGGGTGTTGGTAACGGCAAGGTGTCCGGCCTTATCAACCAGCAACCAGGCCCATCCCGAGCCAAACTGGGTGGCGGCAGCGCGTGAAAAAGCATCTTTGAATTCGGCAAAGGTACCGATGTGTTTTTGGATGGCATCCGCCAATGCTCCGGTTGGTTCACCGCCTCCGTTGGGTGACATCACCGTCCAGAACAAACTGTGGTTGTAAAAACCACCGCCGTTGTTGCGGACTGCTGCTGAATGACCGGAAACATGAGCCAGGATCTCCTCGATGGATTTGCCTTCCAGCGGACCACCTGCAATGGCATTATTCAGATTATTGGTGTAGCCGGCATGGTGCTTGTCATGGTGGATCTCCATGGTGCGTGCATCAATATTGGGCTCCAGAGCATCAAATGCGTAGGGTAGATCTGGTAATTTGAATGACATTTCTTTTCTTTTAATAGGATGAACAAATTCGGTATTGAAGAGGTAACATATGGAAGGTGGAAGTGTTTAGAGGACCGCTTTGTATTTCCCAGCTTCGCTCACGATGGATCGGAATGAAGAGCCGGACACCCTGTCTGACGTTGCTGGCAAATGGGGTGTCCGGTGCAATGGTTTTTAGGACTGTACTGCCGGTTAGGCCGGTTTCTTCCCAAAAACGGTGACAGAATACAATGAAAAGTTGGCATCCCGGTATTGCTGGTATTCATCAGAGGTCAGGTGCTCTTTAAGCCACTGATCGGGGATATCGATTGGCTTTTCCCGCAGGATCTGGACGTGCTCGAAACCGGCCGCCTGGATGTTGGCCAGATAATTATGCCTGGGCACTGCGCCGGATACGCAGCCTGAATAGAGCAGGGCATGAGCCAGCAGATTTTCAGGCATGGATCCTTCCATCACGATATCGGAGATGGAGAAATGGCCTCCGGGGCGCAGGATGCGGAAGGTCTCCCGGAAGGCGCCGGCCTTATCAGGCACCAGGTTGAAGACACAATTGCTCACCACGATGTCTGCGATATTACTCGCCAACGGATTTTTTTCCAGGTATCCCAGTTCAAATGAGGTGTTGGTATAACCCAGTTTGGCTGCGTTTTCCCTGGCCAGGGTGATCATCTCCTCGGTCATATCCACGCCGATTACCTTACCGGAGGGGCCGGTCAGTCGGGCAGCGATAAAGACGTCGTTGCCGGCTCCGCTACCGAGATCGACTACGGTATCCCCCGGCCGGATGAAGGCCGTTTCGGTAGGCAGCCCGCAGCCGAGGCCCAGGTCCGCTTCTTTTTCATACCCCTTAACCTGGTCATAGGCATCGCCCATCAGGTTGCTGACATCATCAGCTCCGCAACAGGAGTCATCACAGCAGGAACTTTTAGATTTGGCAATGGCGGCGTATTTGTCTTTCACCATTTGTGTAATTGCTTCATTTTCCATTAACAACAAGGTTTGATTTGGTTAAATAATAGGATTAGTGCGTTTTCCATTTTTTTCATGGTGGGCCAGTGTATGCAATAGCAGATCCGCGGACCGTCAATTTCTCCGTCGATGAGCCCGGCTTCCTTAAGTACTTTCAGGTGCTGGCTGACTGTAGCCTGGCTCAATGGCAAATTGGCAACTAATTCACCGCAGATGCATGCATTGCGCTGGGCGAGTTCCCGCAAGATGGCTACCCGGGCAGGATGCGCAAGCGCTTTGGCCCACACCGCCAGTTGCTGGTCTGTATCGGTAAATGCTTCATTTTTCGAAAAGGCCATACTGCTTTATTGTATATCGTAAATATACGATTAAAGGATGCCGGCATGCAAGACCTGATTGAATTTTTATCTGAAAAAATGAAGAAATTGTCAAAAAACCGGCTTTGGTCACGGGATGAAAAAGCATCTGTATGATGGAATATTTAACCTGGTCATTCCTTGCACGGCGCCATGTTCCACTGGACTTCGATGAGCTGGATGTTACCGGTCTTTGATGATGATCATCTTTCCTGGTGGCTGCAGCTTTTAGTACCTTTGCCGGGAACATTAAAAAAGCCACCAGCACATGAAATATCGTAAGGAAAAAGATAGCCTGGGTTACGTACAAGTCCCGGCAGACAAATATTGGGCAGCCCAGACACAGCGCTCCAGTGAAAACTTCCGGATCGGGGGACAGCATATCCCGAAAGAGGTGATCAATGCTTTCGCCATCCTGAAAAAAGCTGCTGCACAGACCAACGAAGAACTCGGTGTATTGCCCAAGAAAAAGTCAAAACTTATCCAGCAAGTCTGTGATGAGATCCTGGCCGGCAAGTTGGATGATCAATTCCCCCTGGTGGTCTGGCAGACCGGCTCCGGGACCCAGTCCAACATGAATGTCAATGAGGTGATTGCCAACCGGGCACATGTTATGCAGGGTGGAGCACTGGATGATGCCGCCAAGGTCCTCCATCCCAACGATGACGTCAATAAATCCCAATCTTCGAACGACACGTTTCCCACGGCAATGAACATTGCTGCTTACCAGTATTTGGTTGAGCATACGGTGCCAGCCCTGGAAGTCCTGCAAAAGACATTGGATGACAAAGCAAAGGCCTTTAAAAAGGTAGTCAAGATCGGACGTACCCACTTGATGGACGCAACACCATTGACGCTCGGGCAAGAGCTTTCCGGCTATGCTGCGCAACTGAGCCATGGGATTGCAGCAATCAAAAACAGCTACCGGCACCTGGCTGAATTGGCATTGGGCGGCACGGCGGTGGGAACAGGCCTGAACACCCCAAAAGGATATGCCAAGCTGGTGGCTGAAAAAATAGCCAAATTAACAGGTCTGCCTTTTAAAACAGCCCCCAACAAATTCGAGTCCCTGGCGGCACACGATGCTGTGGTTGAAGCGCATGGAGCCCTCAAAACCGTGGCAGTATCGTTATTTAAAATAGCCAATGACATTCGCCTCCTGGCATCCGGACCACGCTGCGGCATCGGTGAGATCATCATCCCATCCAATGAACCCGGGTCTTCCATCATGCCGGGTAAAGTGAATCCCACTCAGTCGGAAGCGATGACCATGGCCATGGCACAGGTCCTGGGAAATGATGTAGCCATCAACATCGGCGGTATGAACGGCCATTTCGAACTTAATGTGTTCAAACCGGTGATCATTTTCAACTTCCTGTTCTCCGCCCGGTTGATCGCCGATGCCTGCCACAGCTTCAACGATCATTGTGCTGTAGGTATCGAACCGAATTTCGAACGTATCCAGTACAACCTCAATAATTCCCTGATGCTGGTGACTGCCCTGAATACCAGGATCGGTTATGATAAAGCAGCCGAAATAGCCAAGAAAGCACACAAGGAAGGCACGACACTCAAAGCAGCGGCCATCACCCTCGGCTACGTCACTGAAAAGGATTTTGATGCCTGGGTAAGGCCGGAAGAAATGATATAAAACAAAGGAGAAGGGAGAAAGGAAAAGGGAGAAAGGAGAAAGGAGAAAGGGCTAATGGTTGAGGGTTGAATGAGTAACCAAGAAGGCTTGGAGTACTACCAGAGCGCCAGGTATATCCCTGTCCCATAAGAGCTTTACGTCTTTGCACCTTTGCGTAAAATTGATGAAACACCTGGGCATGAAGGCCTTTCGAAATGAAGGTTGAAAATGCATGGAGGTCCTGAAATTGCAGGCACAGATAATCCCTATTTTCCATTACCTTCCAGATCAACAACAACGTATAGAAAAAAATGGAACGCAGGACCTTCCTGAACCAGGCTGCTCTAGTTGGAATTGGCCTGCCAGTATGGCACCTATCAGGTTTTAATCGGAACGAAGTTCAGAGGGAAGCCTGGGTGAAAGCGCTGATAAAGGACAATGACCGTCAGGTAGACGCCGTTCTGGAACGCCAGGGATTGGACGCTTCGTCGATCAATTATGGAGGGATACCAGATGCATTCGACTTGTATCATGCCGGATCCGCTGCCGGATTCATCCAGTGGCTGGTAGCTTCCTACGTTTCTCCGGAATCTGATTATTACAAAAGTGCAATGTTGGTGGAGCGCATGTCACTGGCGGCAGCGTTTCTGCTTCGTATCCAGCATGAGGATGGTTCCATTGACCTGATAACCACTAATTTTCACTCGCCACCAGATACCGCCTTTGTCGTAGAACCGTTAGCCATCAGCCTGGGTTTACTCCGCCAGCAGGGGGAGGAAGAACAAAAGCTTGGCCTGCTACTCAAACAGTTCCTCGGCAAGGCAGGGAATATCCTTACCGTAGGTGGTATTCATACACCAAACCATCGTTGGGTGGTCAGCATGGCCCTGGCAAGACTGTATGAACTGATGCCGGATGTAAAGTATGTAGAGCGCATTGATCAGTGGCTTGGTGAACACATTGACATAGATCCGGACGGACAATTTACCGAACGCAGCACCTCGGTCTATTCACCGCTTACCGATCGCTGTCTGATCACCATAGCACGTATTTTGGATCGGCCTGCATTGCTGGAGCCGGTCCGCAGAAATCTGTCCATGACACTGGAGCTCCTGCATCCGAATGGAGAGATCGTCACCGAGTGCTCCAGAAGACAGGATCAGTACCTGGCCCGGACTCCGGTGCCTTACTATTACCCGTATCTTTATATGGCCAACCTGGACAGTGACATGACCTATGGCGCAATGGCACGTCAATTGGAGGATTTGTATGGGGTGAAAGAACTCTCCGGGTATCTGCCTTATCTTCTGGAAGATTCTTCCATGAACAAGGCCTTTGATAGATTGGATCTGCCTGACCAGTACCGGCGCTATTTTCCTTCCTCCGGAATGGTACGATTGCGGAGAGGCAATTGGGATGCAACCATCCTGCGTGGAAATGCCGCCCTGATCACCTTTCAGCATGGCCAGTGTGTATTGCAGGCGGTGCGGTTGGCTACGGCATTTTTCGGGAAAGGCCAATTTGAGGCCACAGAAATGGCCGTTGATGAAGACAAAGTCCTGCTGAGCCAAAGTTTATCAGCACCTTATTATCAACCCATTGCGAATGAATTGATCGCTCCCGACGGAAACTGGGAGGCGATGCCGCGGGAACAAAGGTCCCACAGTGAGATCCAGAACATCCACTATGCCTGTACGGTGCTTGAAACCCTCAATGGCATTCGATTGAGGTTTGATCTGAACGGCACAGAAGGTGTGCCGGCAACCTTAGAGCTGGGCTTTCGCAAAGGCGGGAAAATGAAAGGTGCCGAAATGCTTCCCGATGACTCCGAATCGTACCTCTGGAACCGGACGCCTGTCGAATATCTGACTGGGAATGATGTGATACGCATTACCGGAGGCAGCATTCAGCATCGCTGGACACAGTTGCGGGGCGCACTGCCTAAGCTTGATGCGGATAGTCTTTATATGACCGCCTTAACCCCCTGCCGGTTCGAAATAGACATTGAGGCAATTTCCTTTTAGTTCAAAACTGTTGACTTTTCAGGGATTCCTGAACCTCTTTCTTGTAACTGCGGCCGATATTCAGCTGTGTCTCACCCAGGACAACTTCCTGGTTTGAATAGCTGGTGATCTTATCGGTGTTTACGATGAAGGAACGGTGGATCCGTAAGAATCTCGCAGGCAGGGATTCCGCCAGATGGCTGATCTTTTCTTTGGTGAGAATGGATTCATCCAAAGTATGGATGGTAACATAATCGGAGTGGCTTTCGATGAAATAGATGTCCCTGAAAGCAATCTTGGCCATTTTGCGGTTGGACATCACCTCCAGAAATGGTTCTATCTGTTTTGCCTTTTCGTGCAGTAATTGCTGGATCTGATCTTTATGATCCCTTACCTGCCGGAGCAGCAACAGGAACGATCCCAGGAAGACTAAAAAATACAGGACAAACGCCAGGATCAATGTGTCGGATGCATTGGGATTCAGGTTGTGAAAACTGAAATTGCCCAGGTAGATAAATGAAAACATCAGGACGATGGTCTCCAGGTAAAGGGACACCACCAGCGTATAGAAGGTGTATAGCCCGAACCGGAAGTATCTTTTCTTCAGGTAGAATTTGGGAACCAGGTGATAATTGAAGAAATAGGAAGTGCCTAAAACAATAGGCATTAACAGGGCGATGAAATAAAATGCTGCCAGATTATTGTCCCACGATCGGCCAAAGAGTACTGTCAGGAACAACAGGACAAATAGCCAATAGGCAATGTGATAGGCCGTGTCCGCAGCATGGTTGCGCATTTCTCGATGCTGATTTAGCTGCAATGTCGGGAATTATTGACAGCCAATATGACCATGTCGGCGAACAACCAGTTTGCGACCGGATATGACCTTGTATCTTCGGGATCGACCAGGGTAATTTAGCCTTGCATTTTCGCATGAACTAAATGATGAATTATGAAAGATCTCTTTTACATGGGTGGCCCTCTTTTTATGGGCATTCTGACCATTTTATTTATTGCAATGCTTGCCTGGTATGTTGTGACTTACCTGGCCTACCGGAGCGGCGGCATTCCGGATGAAAAGCAGGCCCTGATAAAGATCAGCAATGGCCGGTCCCTGGGTTTATTTGCCATGATCACAGGTATCCTGGGCCAATTGATCGGCCTTTATCAGGCCTTCAGTGCCATCGAAGGGGCGGGGGATGTATCACCGGCCCTGGTGATGGGTGGATTGAAGGTATCTATGATCACCACAATTTATGGTATCATCATCTACCTGATCTCCCTCTTCATCTGGTTTCTGCTTTCAGTCTTAATAGGCAAGACCAGCCGCTGAAGTTTATCCAAACTTGCTGGCGTTGGCCGGTTCACCTTTTAACCCATGGTTGAATCGGCCGTTGTCAACCCTGGTTTTCATTTGATTTCCCTGAAAGGTCATTGCTCATTCGTTCATATTCCGGATGAGCAAATGATAGAACTGCACAATCTCCTTGAAATTATCCGTCGCAAGGTGTTCGTTGATACCATGAAATCCCGTGATGCTGGACATCGATACACGGATGGGGAAGAAGCGGTAGGCATTTTCGGAAATCGGCTGATAATGTTTGGTATCCGTGCCTCCGCTGATCAAGCCCGGAGTAACCGGCATTTCCGGCCACAGTTGCTGGATGGTTTTTTCAATCGTTTTATAGCTGGCAGATTCATAATCGGAAACAGGTGACGGCTCGTTGCGGTTGGTCACCGACTTGACCTTGATGCGGTCATCGCCGATGGTGGAGGTAATATGTTGGAAGACTTCTTCGGTAGTTTCGCCGGTCATCACACGGAAATTAACCACGGCACTGGCGCTGGTCGGAATGATATTGTCCTTGACCCCGCCTTTGAATATCGTCGGCGCCGTCGTGGTGTGGGCATTCAGAACCTTGAGTATCTGCTTGCCAAAAAGCCAGTTATTCGCAAAAGCCATTTTCTGGAAAAAAGGATAATAGGGGCCCATTTTTGCCATTTGCTCCTTGAGTAAGGGAATGGATTTATAGGGAAATTGATTGGCTTCCAGTTTGGTAATGGCTTTGGCTAATGAACCAATGGTATTGTCGGGCGTAGGCATCGAGGAATGTCCTCCTGCGGTGGTCAGTGACAACTCATACGATACATAACCTTTCTCTGCCACATTGACCATGGCTATGGGCCGGTCCGAGCCAGGTATCAGTCCTTCCATGACCAACCCTCCTTCGTCGATGACACATTCCAGCTTTACACCCTGGCCTTCCAGGTATTTTGCTATGGATCCCGCGCCCTGTTCGCCCCCAATCTCTTCATCATGCCCAAATGCCAGGTAGATGGTCCGGCTGGGTGTAAATCCCGATTCAAGCAACATTTCTACCGACTCCATGATGGCCATCAGGCTTACCTTGTCATCCATGCTGCCGCGGCCGTAGATCATACCGTTTTTTATTTCTCCGGAGAATGGTGGCGCTTCCCAGTCTTTCAGGGTGCCCTCATCCACCGGTACGACATCCATGTGAGACATCAATGCAATGGGTTTGAGCGATGGATCACTTCCCTGCCATTTGTACAATAAACTGAACTGGATAATTTGTTTGTCAAGGAGCGAATCAATCAATGGATAAGCGGATGCAAGAAACCGGTGAAATCCGTTAAACTCCGCGGAATCAGGCTTTCCGGGATATTCATAGGAGATGGTTTTGAATTGGATGGCCTTTTGTAACCGAAGCAATGCATCTTCCGTGACTGTTGCCGGTGTTACCTGGGTGATTTCGGATTGATCAGCCTTGAATGTTACCGTTTTGAAGAGGATGAATAGAATGAGCAGAAGCAAGATCCCTAATAAGGACAGAAACAATTTCTTCATAATCCATTGAAAATTTCAGTCGAAACAAATTTTTACTTTAACCCTTACAGCTATTGGCTTTCTCCAGGAAGTTCTCTTCAAAGTACAAATAATGTATGCATTCCGGTATTCCTTTTTGCGGGCCTAAATAGCTTTTTAAGTGACTGACCTGTGGCTTCCTTCCTGTTAATGATTTGACGATCAGGCGGTTTCGGTATATATTTGTTTGGCCAGGCTTATGAGATAAATCCGAACCGAATGAGGAATGCCCTGACTTTACTATTACTAGGTATCTTTTATTTTATTCAATCGCCACTGGTTTCCGCTGCCGATTATTACTGGGTAGGAGGTGCAGGTAACTGGTCAGACATCACCCACTGGAGGACTACATCCGGCGGCAATACGCAGCACAATGTCGTGCCATCCGGAGCGGACAATGTATTCTTTGATGCCAACAGTTTTACCGGTGCCAGCCAGACGATAACCATCGATGCCCCGAATGTGTATTGCCGGGATATGGACTGGACAGGCGCCACAGGCAATCCGCGCATTTCTGGTACGGCCTTGCAAGCCATCAACATATCCGGATCGCTTAACCTGATAATAAACATGCAGTTTAACCACCTGGGTGACGTCTCATTTACTGGCAATGAAGGGGGATTGACCATCAATATGGCGGGCTTCAGGGTCCGCAAGAATTTGAACTTCAAGGGAGGCAGCTTAAGCACATGGACGCTGGCTTCCACACTTGCTATTGATAGTACTTTAACCTGTACCGGAGGAAGTCTCAATACGGCGGATTTCGGAATTGAAGCCGGGTACCTCGAATTGATGCCGCTGGTGCAGTCCACCTGGTCCCTTGGAGCATCGCATATCGTGATAACTCAGAATGGACGGCTGCTTCAGAATTATTATTATCGTTATGCGGCCCAGATCATGGGAGATTTTCTGACAACGCAGCCGGGTACATCTGTTCTGGAACTGTCAGGTGATCATACCGATTTGATCGCAACGTCTTCTTCCAGGGTGTTTCTGAACGAAGTTTTTTTCTCGTCAACCTCCGGATCAGGCTATTTAAGTTATCGCCGGGATGGTTATTCAACCAGCCTGGGGCCTTTCGATCTGAATGTACTGCGTTACAATAACAACGGGGCCATCGGCTTCGACGGCAACAGCTTCGGCACCTTACGATTGAATGCCGGCAAGGCCTATCGATTTGAAGCCGGGACAAAGACCGACATCGGCATGCTGGATATCATGGCAACCTGCGCCCAGCCGGTCACCATCCAGAGTACGACGCCAAATAATCCAGCCCAGTGGCGCATCGGTAGCAATCAATCACTGTCTTACCTCAACGTACAGGGTATCCAGGTCACCGGTGGCTCCATCACTGCCGACATGAGCTCGGATCTCGGTAGCAACAGCGGCTGGCAATTCACTAACCTGGCATCCTCAACACTGTATTGGGTTGGTGGTACCGGTAACTGGTCGGACCCGATGCACTGGTCGGGAACCAGTGGCGGGGCCGGGGGCTCGTGTATACCATCAGCCGGTGATGTGGTTGTGTTTGATGAGAACTCATTTTCCACAAATAATAACCGGGTCACTCTGGATTTGGAAGGTGCGGTCTGCGGTGAAATGATCTGGCGTAATATAACGCGGACACCGCGGCTGGCTGGATTGGTATCCAATCGACTGCATATTTTTGGGAGCATGACCCTGCACCAGAACATGGTCTGGGAATTTGCCGGGGACCTTTATCTGGAAGGGAAAGCTTCCGGCCTAACGGTGACCAGTGCGGGAAAGCAATTTCTGAGAGACGTATTCAAAACGTCCCCGGGAGAATACACCATGCAGGATTCTTTCTCCCTACTCAGGAAGTTTCACTTTGTTGCGGGTACCTGGCGGACAAATAATTTTGATTGGCATCTGAATGCACTGGATGCTGAATATACTCCGGCCCGGGCCCTTTATTTGGGTTCAAGTCTGGTTACCCTGAGGACAAATATATATCAGGCTCAGGCCCTGGAATGGAGGTTGTACGGGGATGATTTTACCCTGGACGCCGGGACATCCACGCTTTTTTTTAAGAATTTTTATTCTTACATCTACCATCATTTCGAACAGACGAAAACGCTGAGTTATTATAAGATCAGGGTCAATGATGGCGTGTACGCAAGCATGGATATGTATCCCGGAAATCAGGGTAACAGCGAGATTGACATCCGGTCCTGCTACTTCGGAGGGGATGGAAATGTCTTTCAGAATCATCGCTTTGGTACATTGCAGTTATCCGCGGGCTATATCTACAAATTCGGAAATTCCGGCCAGGTAATCTATATGGACACCCTGCTTGCCAATGGTCGTTGTGATGCCATGGTACGGATCGAGTCGAGTGTCGAAGGCAGGGCGGTGCAGTTCTCCAGTCCCAATAATCAGCGTATCCAGTATGCCATCATCCAGAACATCCAGTTTCAGGGGAATCCACTGGATCATGTGGCAGATTTTTCAATAGGAGTAGGGGCTACCCCCGGATGGACGATTCAGGAATTGACCAAGGGAAGGGATCTTTATTGGGTGGGAGGCACCGGTATCTGGCATGACCCGGCGCATTGGTCACTTACCTCCGGAGGGCCGGGAGGAGAATGTATACCGACCCCTTTTGACAATGTTTTTTTTGACGATCAATCCTTCACCGGACCCAATCAGCAGGTGAGCTATGCACCTCAGAATTATGTGGTGAATTTTAAAAATTTATTGTGGTCCGGGCCACCTGCCAGCACCACCATGACTATGGACGATATGCATGCCTATGGTTCCTTCGAGCTGCGTACGGATCTTACCCTTTATATGAATGAACTGTATTTGAAAGGAGACCTGCAGGATAACGTTCTGGATATGCGCAATCATTTTATCTGGAACCTGATCATTGAGGGCACCGGAAAATGGACGATGCTCTCTGATTTTAACTTCGGTTACATCGGACATCAGAACGGGACTTTAAATTTAGGCCAGGGTACCCACGGAGAGATAAATTCTTATTACGGCTATTCAGCCAATGCGAATCAAACTTCGGTATTACAGGGAGGCTCCTGTTATCTGGTGGTGAACGGAGAGTATACAACTGTTTACGGTTCGTTTAATATTAACAGCCAGCAATTTGATTTACAGGCTGGCACCAGTACGATTGAGCTTACAAATCCTTATGCGGGCATATCCGGATATCTGACAGGATTATCATTTTACAATGTGTCTTTCACAAATTCCAATGGGACCGGGATCATCGCCAACACCTTTTACAATTATAGCAATCAGCCTAAACCAGAATGGTCATTTCACAAATTATCCTTTGCCGGTGATGGAATCATCTACGGACCCTCAGCTACCGACTCCCTCTTGTTCACTCCCGGGCACGGATATGTTCTGGAGAGTAACCTTCAGCACAAGATCAATGACTATTGGCAGATAAGAGGCAACAACTGCGCTCGCATCCGTCTCGAGTCAACGTTACCTGGACAGCAGGCCATTAATGTAAAGACTTCTGGTATCGTAGATGGCGCATTCATCCAGATGCGGGATCAGAAAGCACAGGGTGGAGCCCAGTTTTTTGCCGGGGCTAACAGTAATAATGTCGGGAACTCGAACACCGGCTGGCAGTTTGATGATAAGCCCGGATTTGTCGACTACGGGTTGCTCGGAGAGGATGTGGTGCTCTGTAACAACACCTCCCTTACTTTGAATGAAGATAATCTCATCGGAGCGAATGCTTACCTCTGGAACAACTCGGGCACGGATTATTACTATGAAGTGACAACCCCCGGACAATATTTTGTACAGGCCACATACGACAACAACTGTATTTTGTACGATACCATTGCGGTGTTGGCTGCCCAGCAATTCCAGGTAGACCTGGGAGCGGACCAGACCATCTGTGAGGGAGAGACCATCACCCTCGATGGCACGGTTCCACTAAACGGAGTGACTTATTCCTGGGAAAATGGTTCGACCGACCCCATGTTAACGACCGATACTTCCGGTCAATATATTCTCGCGGCTACCCTCACCGGATGTGTTTCGCGGGACACCATTGGAGTTCAGGTCATCGCTCTGCCCGATCTGATGGTCGGGGCGCAAAGCCAGCAATGTGAAGGGGACACCCTGCAGCTGGATGTGACCCTGCCTGGCGCATCGTATTTGTGGTCCGATCAGTCGACTCAACCGCAATTGGCCATCACCCGGGATGGTACCTACTGGATCCGGCTAACCAAGGACGGCTGTGTAGCTGCAGACACCTTTTCTGTAGCCTTTATTGCTCCCCCAGTCATCAGTTTGCCCGATACAGCGCAGCTCTGTGAAGGGGAGGCCGTCACCCTGGATGCTACCGTGCCGTCAGCTACCTATCTCTGGTCCACCGGAGAAACATCGGCAATGTTACCCATTAGTCCGACAACCTCAACCACCATCGGTGTACAGGTCAGTTTCGGCTCCTGTGCTTCCACGGACTCGATATTTGTCCGGGTGCAACCCCGACCGGAGTTGGAATTACCACCCGATCAGCCGATCTGTCCCGGAGTAAATTTGCAGATCGTTGCGCTGACAGATGCTGTTTCCGTTTTATGGAACACCGGAGACACCACTCAAAACATCGTTGTTACCCAGCCGGGCACCTACACGGCAACCGTGTCCATTGCAGGATGTACACGAAGTGAAAGCACGACCTTTTCTGCCGTCCAATCCGCTTTTGCCGGCCTGGGTCCGGATACGACCATCTGCGACGATGTGACCATTGACCTGAATGCGACGACCCCGGGAGCCACCTATCTCTGGAGTACAGGATCAACGCAGCCTTTGCTTGAAGTCGGTGATGCAGGTACCTACGTGGTCCTGGTGGATGATGGCCAATGCCTTTACCGTGACAGTGTCACGATTCAGGAGCGTCACTGTGTTTACTTTGATGCCTTCATGCCCAACACCTTCTCACCCAATGGTGATGGACGCAACGATGAGTATAAGGTATTTCTCCCGGACGATATCAACATCATCAGCTTTACGATGCAGATCTATAACCGGTGGGGGGATGTGTTGTTTGAAACGTCCGACCCCAGTGCAGGCTGGGATGGCACTAAAAATGGCCAGAGCCTTCCAACTGACGTTTACATTGCACGTATCTCCATCCAATACCGTGATGACAATGGCCCTGGCAATTATCAGCAGGGAGGTGATGTTTTGCTGGTGCGGTAGGTGAGGTCAGTTCTAAATAAAAGCGGATAAAAATCTTTCGATCTCTACCCGCCTCAAACCTAAATCCTCAGGTATTAAAATGGTCTAACCAATAACTTTGTCATACGCGCCCACATTTGTTCTCAAAAGCACTTCATCCAGATCTTCGCCCGGAAGGGCAACGATGGATTCGGTGGCATGGTCCCATTGAACCCGGCGACCGGCTTTCCATGAAATGCCTCCCATGTGCGAAGACATGGCTTCTTCAAAGCCCTGGTCAATACCACAGCTAACGGGTGTGCCATTGCGGATCGCATTCAACCATTCCTTCAGGTGCAGGTTGGTGGAGTCAACCCTACGGCCGTTCACATAGGTCCACAATAGTCCCTTATCCGCAAAATACTTGGATGTCGCAGATGTGACGGCATCGAGTTCATCAGCTGCCGGATTGTAGGCATACATCGGCACATTCGGGTCAATGATGCCATTCTTGATCTGGTCTTTGAACCGGGTACTGTTGGGGTCTGCCCATACTGTCAGAGTGTTCCCTAAGTCCATGGTGCCATCATGGCCCATGAGGAGGGTCTGACGGCTGAACTGATTACCCAGGGTAGCGCTGTAGACAAAGGTCATACCTTTTTCCAGTCCGGCTTCCCGGCTGGAGCCGGTCGAAAAGTCAGGATATTCCATGGATACCTGGAAATTATCCGGTACTTCCCGGCCATCGTGATGGGTATAGATACCACCAGATGCAACTACGGATTTGGGCATTCCCATCTTTAATACGCAGTTGATCCGGTCAAAATCGTGACTCATCAGGTCTCCCGACAGGCCGGAGCCATAGGCCCACCATTTCCTCCAGCGGAAGAAATGTTCGGCATTGTATGGGATCTGAGGTGCAGAACCTAAGAACTGCTGCCAATCGACTGTCTGGGGATTGGCTTTCTCGTGAATATCGTATTGCCAAGCACCATTGTCACTGTTGCGGTTGGTGTTGGTCGTAACTAGAGAGACGTGTCCAAGGATCCGTTTATCGATGATATCCTGGGCCGTGATAAAGCTTTGTGTCTGGCGGTGCTGGTGGCCCACCTGCAGGACCAGATTCTTGTTGTTGCGAACAGTATCGCGAAGAGCGTAGGTTTCTGCGATGTTGTGGGTCATGGGCTTTTCAACATAGACGTGTTTGCCGGCCTGTAATGCTTTGATGGCTATCGGTGCATGCCAGTGGTCGGGAGTAGCGATGATCACGGCGTCAATGTCCGGACTAGCCAGCATCTCTTCGTGATGGCGGTAGCGTTTGCAGCCGTCATCCTTGAATGATTCGACGGCTTCATCGGCGCGTACATCAAAGAGATCACATACACCGGTGATTTTGACATTGAGGTCTTCCTGGTCCAGGAATGCCTGCAGACGCTCCGGATTGTTCTTCTTCATATTGTCAATCCAGCTGGTGGTAGCCTTACCCAGTGCTTGTAATAACTGCGGCCCGCGGATGCCAAATCCGATGATGCCTATCCTGACCGGATCGCCGGCGAGGTTTGCCGTATTATCCGGCCGCTTTGCATCGATGTTCAGAACGTTCAGGATGTTCTTTTTCTCCAGTTGTTGTTTTTGGGTGTGCTTGATGGCACCCCATACGGCTCCGGCAGCAAATGGAATTCCCAAAAGCCCCTTTAATGCATTCCGGCGGCCATTATCTTGATTGTTTTGATCGTCATTCATTTTCAAATGCTTTAGATGATTAGGAAAGGGGTTAGGCCATAGCTGGATTGCGCTTGGTCAGATACATGTCCAGGCCGATATAGGCACTGGTGGGGAAAAGGAATACTACCCACAATGCGGCAAGTTCAATCAGGTTCTTGGTTACGATCAGGTAGTTACCTTCAGCCTGGCCCACGGCTTCCATGCCCGGCCAGGCAGGCTGTGCCAGATAAAAGAGGGCCATGATCAACATACCCAGGATTACGCCGCCGCGGGTGAAAATTCCCAGTAGCAGCGATATCCCTACGGCAATAAGTACAGCTATGGTCAGCCAGTCCACAATGCTGATCATACTTTCAGAAGAGAGCCAGCCGAAGAGGCTTTTAAATGTTTGGGCACCGCGCAAATAGCCGATGGAAGTCCATTCCGGCGTCAACAGTTTGAGCATTCCTTCGTAGAGGAAATGCCAACCGATCAACATGCGCAGCGCTACCAGTGCAGTCAGTTGAGTTTTGGAGTAAGCCATGTTGAATGATTTAGATTTGGATTAATAATTATTCTCTCTGCATCCGACAGAATAATATAATTCACCTTCTTAGCCAACCGAAGGGAGTCCAGTTAACTTGGCGAGGCAAGTAGCTAATAAATATAAGGAATATAAATGATGCAGGTCATACGGGATGAGGAGGCTGCTTGGTCTGCAGGGTCATTGGGGTCATCCGTAGTGAGGAGGGGCGGTCCGGCGGACCGCCAGCTGTGGAATGGACCGTCAAATTCAGCCCATGAACATAAGCTGAGGGATGGGTGTCTTATTGTGAAAGTGCAGCACGGTGTTTTCCATACGTAGCTGATCTGCCGTTGCCGGTGATTGGATGTATATCTACACCTCGTGAACGACTTATGTTGGCAGTCCTGGATTAAGCCGGACGGTCCCAATCCAGATTTTTATTAATCCGGGCAATTGTTACTCGTCAGCACTAGGTCTTATGCGAAACCAATAGCTGGCGGTCCGGAGGACCGCCCTTCCCGGGCTGTTCCTAAAATTCTTCCCACAATTTCCTGGTAGCCCTGATCCTGCGGTAAGCCTCGGTAGCTTCGACAAAGTTCAGCGTCTGCTGCCCGTCACTAGCAGCCTTCTCCGGCATCTCGTGTACTTCCATGATGACCCCGTCTGCACCTGCCATCACACTGGCCAACGCAATAGGTTCCACAAATGCGCGGATCCCGATGCCGTGACTGGGGTCCGCGATGACCGGCAGATGGGTCATCTTCTTAAGCATCGCGATGGCATTGATATCCATGGTGTTGCGGTATGCATTCTCATAGGTGCGGATGCCGCGTTCGCACAGCATGATCTTCTCATTGCCGTGGGAGAAGATGTATTCAGCCCCTTGCAGCAGTTCTTCAATGGTCCCTGACATGCCTCGTTTCAGCAGTACCGGCTTATCTACCTCGCCGAGTGCGTCCAGCAGGTTGAAATTCTGGGCATTGCGTGCACCAACCTGGTAAATATCAATGAAGTCGTGCATCTCGGCAATCTGCTCCACCATCATCACCTCGGTGATAATGCGTATACCGTGTTCCCGGCAGACGCGATGAAACATCTGCAGGCCTTCCTGGCCCAAACCGCGAAATGAATAGGGCGAACTGCGGGGTTTGTAGACACCGCCGCGCATGATCTTCACATCATTGGCGACGAGATGTTTTACGACGGATTCCACCTGTTCCTCCGATTCGATGGAGCAAGGACCTGCCATAATTTGAAAGTGCCCCATACCGATCGTGATGCCATCACCGAGGTCTATTTCTGTATCCTGAACCCGCCATTTTTTAGAGACCAGTTTATAGCCGTCACTGACACGGTGAATGTCCCGGATGCCGGGCAAAGTGCCGATCAGGCGGATATCTATCGGTTTTTTGCCAACGCCAACCAGGTAATGATGCGATTGAGTTTTTACCTCGGTGCTCGTGAAACCATGGGATTTTAACTTTTGCCGGACTTCCGCCAGCTGTCCGGGTTGAATGTCTGGTTCAAGGTGGATGATCATGCTTCTACAGGAGTTTTGATGTGTTGGACAAATTGAAGGATCCGCTTATCCAGGGGTGCATTTTCTGATTTACCCAGGTGTTTGATGAAGGCACTACCGACAATTGCTCCGGCTGCGTAATGGCAGGCCGTATTAAAGGTCTCGTAATTGGAGATACCAAAACCGATCAACCGGGGATGTTTCAGGTGCATAGCCTGTACCCGGCGAAAATATTCCAGCTGACTTACCTGAATGGCCGCCTTGGCTCCGGTAATGGAACTACTGGATACCATGTATATGAACCCGTTGGAAAGTTCATCAATCTTACGAATGCGGTCCTCCGGTGTCTGTGGCGTGATGAGAAAGCTGATCTTCAGGCCGTAGTGCTTCAGCTTCTCCCGGTACACCTGCTCGTATTCATGGAGTGGCATGTCAGGAATGATCAATCCGTCTACGCCAGCATGGGAACAGGCGCGGAAAAACCGGTCTTCGCCAAATTGCAGTACCGGATTAAAATATCCCATCAGGATGAATGGAATATCGGTATGTTGACGTGCCTCTTTCACCTGTTGGAATAAAAGATCGAGGGTCATGCCATTGGCCAGGGCTTTTTCACTGCTGGCCTGTATGGTTGGGCCATCGGCTAAGGGATCGGAATAGGGTATGCCGATCTCCACCAGGTCTACACCCGCATCCGCCAAATGCCGGATGATCATGGCCGTATCGTCCAGCCCGGGATATCCGGCCGTAAAATAGATGTTCAGGATATCTTGTTTCTTCTCCTGAAATAATCGATCCAGTCTATTCATGATCGGGTAAGTGTTTGATGTAGGTTTCCAAATCTTTGTCTCCGCGTCCGGAAAGGTTGATCACAATGACGTCTCCTTCACGGTAGGCCAGCTGATCCAGTGCCGCAAAAGCGTGTGCAGATTCCAGTGCCGGTATGATGCCTTCGATCCGGGTAAGGTGGTATGCTGCTTTTAAGGCCTCTTCGTCGGTGATGCTGATGGCTTCCGCCCTGCCGCTCTTGATAAGATGCGCATGCAGGGGGCCTATCCCGGGATAATCCAGCCCTGCTGAGATGGAATAAGGCTCAATGATCTGGCCATCTTCTGTTTGCATCAGGAGCGTCTTGCTACCATGGATAATTCCTGCCGAACCCAGCACGCTGGTAGCAGCAGATTCACCCGAATGGATGCCCAGCCCAGCCGCTTCGACAGCCACCAGCCGCACTTCAGGACGGTCCAGGTAGTGATAGTAGATGCCGGCTGCATTGGAACCACCGCCAACACAAGCCATGATGATATCCGGATGATCCCGGCCGGTCTTTTCTTTTAGCTGCCACTGCACTTCTTCGGAGATGACCGACTGAAAGCGGGCGACCATGTCAGGGTAAGGATGGGGACCCACCACTGAGCCGATGATATAATGGGTGTCTTCCGGGTTGTTGATCCAGTCGCGGATCGCCTCGTTGGTAGCATCTTTCAGGGTTTTGCTCCCACTGGTGGCCGGGCGTACTTCAGCGCCCAGCATTTTCATCCGTGCCACATTCGGAGCCTGTCGTTTGATATCCACCTCTCCCATATATACGATGCATTCAATGCCCATCAGCGCACAGACCGTGGCCGTGGCAACACCATGTTGTCCGGCGCCGGTTTCAGCAATGATCCTTGTTTTACCAAGGCGCTGGGCTAATAAGATCTGACCCACAGTGTTGTTGATCTTGTGGGCTCCGGTATGGTTGAGATCTTCACGCTTCAGGTAGATCTGGCAACCATATTCTGCCGACAGGCGCTCTGCGAGGTATAGGGGAGAAGGCCGCCCTACATAATCCTTGAGTAAGCTCCTGAATTGATGCTGGAATTCCGTCTCCTGGATGATATCCAGGTAATTCCGGCGCAGGGTCTCGATGTTGTGGTACAACATCTCCGGGATGTATGCTCCCCCGAAAGGACCATAGTAGCCCTGGGTGTCAACGGTATAACTCATCGATAAAGATTTGCAGTTTATTGATGTCTTTTAATCCTGGTTCCAACTCGAACCGGCTATTCAGATCGATGCCGATCAACCGGGGATGGTCCAGGTGGCGAATGGATTCAACGGAAGCGGGCTCGATCCCGCCACTGAGCAGAAAGGGAGTAGTGCCCAGGTATTGATCCAGCAGGCTCCAGTCAAATCGGATACCATTCCCTCCCGGCTGTGCTCCTTTTGCATCAAACAGGAATGCATCCACGACATCTTCATAGGCCTCCAACTGACTGAAATCAAATGCATCGTCAATACGGAAAGCCTTCCAGACGCTGGCATGCGCCCGCTGTTTCAGTTCAAAACAATATTTTGGATTTTCCTGACCATGGATTTGCAGTACATCCAGGTCGTGGGTGGCAATTTTCCGGATGATATCACGAATTTCTGCATCGACGAAAACGCCGACCCGTTTGAGGGAACCGGTCATTTCGCGTGAAGGCGGAATCTCCGTATAGCGTTGTGATTTGGGATAAAAGATAAACCCGATATAACGAACATCCAGTCCGGTCAATGCCTTGACGTTATCGGCATCCCGCATTCCGCACACTTTGATCGACAACGGTTTGCTCATGCGGGTTCTGGTTTGAGAATTTGCTGAATGAAGCGGGCACATGCTTTCGCTGGCTCGGGATGCTTCATGAACTGCTCTCCGATCAGGAATCCCTGATAACCCACTTCCCGCAGGCGGATGACTGTTTCGGGATTGGAGATTCCGCTCTCCGATATTTTAACTTTCTCAGCTGGCAGAAGGGGATATAACCGTTCCGAGCTTTCGATGCTGGTGATAAATGTCTTCAGGTTGCGGTTGTTGATTCCGACTACATTGATTTCGTCGCAGATTGCATCCAGCTGTTCTTCGCCATGAAGCTCAAGTAATACTTCTAACCCGAGGCTTTTGGCAGTCCCGGCCAGGGATTTGACCTCTTCGGCGGTCAGAACTTCGGCGATCAGCAGGATGGCATCGGCACCGATTGACTTGGCTTCTATGATCTGGTAAGGGTCAATTGTGAAATCTTTACGCAATATGGGACAGAAATTGAAATTACGTGCTGTGGTCAGATCTGCATTGCTCCCCCCAAAGAACTCGCGGTCCGTCAAT
Organism: Lewinellaceae bacterium; assembly: GCA_020636135.1. Classification (NCBI taxonomy): domain Bacteria; kingdom Pseudomonadati; phylum Bacteroidota; class Saprospiria; order Saprospirales; family Lewinellaceae; species Lewinellaceae bacterium. The sequence continues at coordinate 3,593,923 of JACJYK010000001.1, read as the reverse complement.
ACCGACAGGGCGGAAGCACCGGACTGCATGTATCCGATGGACACCTCCTCCACCTGGGCATAGGGATTGATAAATCCTTTAGAGGGGGATTTGCGCTTGAACTCGGCAATGATGCCGGATTTATCAGGGCGTAACAGGTATTTGGACAGCGATACGGTGGGCGTTTCAAAATATATCGTCTTCTCCAGCAAAGCTACCGGGTACAGCGCTTTATTTTGTTCGACTTCTTTCCGCTTTTGGGCAACGATTTTTTCTAAAATATCACTCATGATTGACTCAGTTGGATCAGTTTGGTAAAGGATTGATAAGCACGTCCGCTATCCAGGGACTCGCGGGCAGCGCTGACACAATCGGTGAGGGACCACTCTGGATGAAAACATTGGATTCCCAGTGCCGAGTTGGCCAGGACAGCATCTTTTTGGGCTTCGGTTCCCTGGTTTTGCAATACGCTGGTAAAGATCTTGGCTGCTTCCTCTACCGTTTCGCCTCCGTACAGTGTTTCAGGGAGCAATACCGGTAATCCGAGGTCTTCGGGATAGATCTCCCGTTCGTACCAGGGCGATTTAGCAATGAATGGACCCGTGAGGGACACCTCGTCGTATCCGTCCAGGCTGTGGACGATCATATATTGTTTGTCGGTTTTCTGAAACTGGTAATGATACAACCGCGCCAAGTTCCGGTTAAATACGCCGGTCAGCTGATAATGCGGTTGCGCCGGATTAACCAGCGGGCCTAACATATTAAAAAAAGTTACCATGCCTAATTGGCGCCGGATAGGCCCCACTGCTTTCATCGCCGGATGGAAAAGCGGAGCATGGAAAAAGCAGATATGTGATTCATCGATTTGCTTCTCTAGCTTACCCAGATCGCTGGTGAACTGATAACCAAGGTGTTCCAGTACATTGGAGGAACCGCAGGCACTGCTCACACCGTAATTACCGTGTTTGGCCACTTTATAGCCGGCACCGGCCAGCACGAAGGCAGTCAGTGTGGAGATATTAAAGGTATTCTTTTTATCACCGCCGGTACCGCATACATCGATGGTGTCGTAGGCGGAGAAATCGATGGGAATACGCAATTCCAGGAGAGCATCGACAAATCCTTTCAGTTCTTCAACCTGAATATCGCGCATACGGAAGGTGGTGATGAAGGCCGTCATTTGTGCGTCATTAAATTGGCCCTGCGACATGGCGGTTAACAGCTCCTTCGCTTCACTTCGACTAAATGATTGAAAGGAGAAAAGATGATCCAGTGCTTCTTTCATGATCTGAGTTTTAAGCGTTGGCTTTTTCTGTGACCATGGCGTCACAGGTGGCCAGAAAATTGGTTAGCAGGGTTTTACCGACTGGAGTAAGGACGGACTCCGGATGGAATTGCAAGCCCCAGATCGGATATTTTTTATGCCGGATAGCCATGATTTCACCGTTGGCATCCCGGGCTAGGCAAATTAACTCTTCCGGCAGGGTGTCTTTGCGGATCACCCACGAATGATACCGTCCCGCTTCGAAGGTGGCGTCGACGCCGTTAAAGATTGGGTCATCGGTTCCTTCCACCTGATACATCGGTGTTGAGACGCCGTGATAGACATCGGAAAGATTTTCCAGAATGCCGCCGAAAGCTTCACCGATGGCCTGATGCCCCAGACAAATCCCCAGAATAGGTTTTTCGGTTTTATAGGCCTGGATGATGGCAGGCATATTGCCGGCCTCTGAGGGGACACCCGGACCCGGACTGAGCACAATGAGGTCGTAGGCAGCAACCTCTTCGATGGAGATGGCATCGTTGCGTCGTACTTCTACCGGGTTGGAGCTTATCGTCCTTAAATATTGCACCAGATTATAGGTAAAAGAGTCGTAGTTGTCGAGGACCAGTATTCTCATGATTCGATTTTTTCTGCGAGTTCCAGAGCGCGTTTCAGTGCTCCTAATTTATTATTCACTTCCTGAAGTTCACTGGCTTCCACACTGGAAACCACCACGCCCGCACCGGCCTGATAGGTCAGTTTGTGATCCTTGCTCAGAAAGGAGCGTATCAGGATCGCCTGATTCATATCTCCGTTCAGCTGGATGTAGCCGATGGCACCGCCGTAATAACTGCGCTGGACATTTTCGTAGCCATGGATCAGCTCGATGGCCTTGTATTTAGGTGCTCCGGAGAGGGTACCTGCCGGGAAGGTATCGGCAAAGATCTGTACCGGATTGCTTTCCGGATACAACTCGCCTTCAACGGTACTGACCAGGTGCATGACGTGCGAATAAAAATGGATGGACTTCAGGTCCTTGACCTGCACATTTTGGGTGTGTTTGCCCAGGTCGTTACGGGCCAGGTCCACCAGCATGATGTGCTCTGCATTTTCTTTCGGGTCCTTGGTAAGGGCTTCTGCTTTACGCAGGTCTTCCTCGGCATCACCGGTCCGGCGGTAAGTGCCGGCAATGGGATTCACCCGGGCCACCCCATTCTTGATAACCATCTGTGCTTCTGGAGATGAGCCGAAGATCTTGTAGGACCCCAGATCAAAGTAGAAGAGGTATGGGGAGGGATTGATGGATCGCAGGATGCGATAAACATTGAATTCATCGCCGGTAAATCCCTGCTGGAACTGTCGGCTCAGTACGATTTGGAAGACGTCACCGATCTGGCAGTGGTGTTTGCCTTTGGTTACCAGATCCATAAACTCCTGGTCCGTCAGATTGCTGGTTTCACCACCGGCCAGATGAAAGGGATAGGTGGTGAAGTTCCGGGAGAAAAGGATCCTGCGCAAGTCTTCGAGTTGGCTGGACCAGCCTTCCACCAGGTTTTCGATCAGGTAATATTCATCCTTGTAGTGGTTGAAGGCCAGGATGAAGCGATGGAGTTCGTAATGCATCTCAGGTATGTCCTGTTTCCGTTTCTCATCATCGAATTCCAGGGTGTCGAAGTACCGCACACCTTCGAAGTTTGTGTGCCCGAAAAACCCATTGACGAGCGGGTAGGGGGCATCGTAGGCTATTTCGAAGCTGTGGATAAAATCATTGAGAGCGGCCGGTACATCGGCGATGCCGTTTACGGCAAGCCGCTCCACGGATTTATCCGGCCAGGTCATCCGGATCTGGTTATTCTTCACCTGGAAACTGGCGATGGTCTCCAGCCCGATGAAGGAGAACGATTCTTCCTTGTTGGAGAAGTCATTACTCTCCAGCAGTACCGGATGGGTGTAGTGGTCGCGTAGTTTCAGGTACGAAGTCACCGGGGTGATGAAGTCGGCAAGCCCTTTGGTAACGCGGGTGTTGATTTTAATGTTCTTCATATTTCGTTCATTCACAAGGTATTAAAACGAAAACGCGGCTTGCCGGGTGCATCCGACAAACCGCGTTGTATATCTTCTTGATACCTATGGACGGCTCAGCTCACACCCGGAAGGAGTAAGATCTGTGCCACCACCAATAGGTATTTTGTACGGTCATGTTCATTTTCTTGACGGGACCAAATATATATACATTAGCAAAGATTGTGCAAGTTTTGAAGAGGATTTTTGGAGAAGGGAGAATTCAATGGTCACTCCTTAGTATACAGATGTGGTCCATGTGTCCAACCTTAATGTCATTTTTGACGGCGTCCCCTGATTTCAGCCATTGAAAGTTCATTCGGCTGGGTAAGGAGGCAAGAAGTGGCCCCGACACCAATCCCCTGAATCCAAGCATTCCTTTCCACACTTCAACGCCTATACATTATATTTGCCCGGTCTTAATTCAATACCACATGTCAAAAAGCTTTGATTTTAAGAATTTGCTGCCTCATTTGGGCGCTTTTGCAGTGTTTCTGGCTCTTACCGTATTTTACTTCTACCCTCAGCTGCAAGGTAAAGTACTCCGCCAGAGCGATGTCATATCCAATCAGGGTATGTCCCAGGAAGTAAAACAATATTACGAAGAAACCGGAGAGGTCTCTTACTGGACGGATGCCATGTTTGGTGGTATGCCTACCTACATGATCTGGTTTCCAAAGTCTATGAACCTGTTAAATGGTGTTGACAAACTGGTCAAGGCATGGATTCGGTATCCGATAGGCATCTTTCTGGGTTTAATGGTAATCCTTTACCTCTCTTTACTTGCATTCGGCATAGACCGGAGGGTGGCATTGATCCTGGCGCCGACCTTCGGATTTTCCATCTATTTTTTACTCCTCGTGGAGGCTGGGCACAACACCAAGTTGAATGCCGTCAGTTACTTTGGGCTGATCCTGGCCGGTATCTATCTCTTACTGGAGAAGAAAAAGTATTTGTGGGGAGGCCTGGTTTTGGCCATTGGGGCAGGGTTGGAATTGGCAGCCAACCACATCCAGATGACTTATTATCTGGCGCTGGCATTAGTACCTTTCCTGATCGCTTACCTGGTCAAATGGATCAGGGCAAGTGAGTGGAATCATCTGGGGAAGGTGGCACTCTATGCAGCGATTGCGGCTACTCTTGCCGTTCTGGCCGGGGCGTCGCGGCTTTTACCGACCTATGAGTACCAGAAAGATACCATGCGTGGAAATCCCATTTTATCCAAAGGCACCCTGGGAACCGACGCCAACAGCAGTAGTGAGACAGCGGGCCTGGATTATACCTATGCCATGCGTTGGAGCAATAATGTGGGGGACCTGTTCTCTACCATGGTCCCAAATGTTGTCGGTGGGGGGAATGTGGAATACAATAGTTCCGGAACCCTGGCCAGTGAATTGCGTCGCAGAGGGTACAATGCTCCTACAGTGAACCTGTATTGGGGTGGCCTCGACTCAACCGGTGGACCTGCCTATTTTGGAGCCATTCTGTGGTTACTCTTTTTCATAGGTGTATGGGGATTGCGAGGACCGTTACGGTGGGGGTTGATTTCCTCGATGGCTTTGATACTATTTATCTCCCTGGGTAAGAATGGCGGATTTATCAACGAGATGTTTTACAATATTCTGCCTCTGTACAACAAATTCAGGGCACCGAGCTCCGCCGTTACCGTGGCCATCTTTCTCGCTGCTATCGGAGGTGCGCTGGGGCTCAATACGCTATTATTTGCCAAGAAAAAAGTAGATGAAAAATTACTCATCCTCAAGAAGGCTGGCATGACGATGGGAGCGCTGCTATTGATTGTACTAATTTCCGGAATCGCATTTTTCGATTTCAAAGGGAGCCTGGACAGCCAATTCGATCAGGCCGGAATATTAAATGCAGTCATTGATGAGCGCACCAGCCTGTTCTGGAAATCCATCGGAAGGTCGATTTTGTTTGCCGGCGTGGCCTGGGGGGCTTTATGGTATTCCATCAAGCAAAAATGGAATCTTACTTATGTCATATTTGGCCTTGGCTTTCTGATGCTGGTTGACCTCTGGGGTGAGGGACGGCAGTTCCTGAATGCTTCCTCCTTTGAGAATAAAAAGCAAATGGATGATTATTACACCCCGCGTCCGGTGGATCAACTGATCATGAAAGACAAGGATCCTGATTTCAGGGTATTTGACATTACCAATGATCCGTTTAATTCTTCTTTCGTATCCTATTTCCATAAATCCATCGGCGGCTACCATCCAGCCAAGTTGCAGCGTTATATGGACCTGATTGATCGATACATTTCAAAGAATCATCAGCCCGTATTGAATATGCTCAATACGAAGTATTACATCGTCAACGACGACCAGGGAAAGCCAACCGTTCAGCCCAACACCCGTGCTCTGGGTAGTGCCTGGTTTGTAGATGATTATATGATCGTAGAGTCAGCTGATCAGGAGTTCAATGGTTTGAATGGGCTGGACCCGGCGACCCGTGCTATTGTCCATAAGGATTTTGCCGGCGATCTGGAAGGTTTTACGCCCATCAAGGGGGGCTCTATCGAAATGAAATCCTTCGCGCCGAATAAACTGGTTTATGAGTCCGATGCGCCATCAGAACAGTTGGCTGTATTCTCGGAGATCTGGTACGGCCCGGACAAAGGCTGGAAGGTGTACGTCGATGATCAACCAGCCAGGCTGATCCGCGCAAATTATGCGCTCCGTGCCATGCGGGTTCCGGCCGGAAAGCATACGATTGAAATGCGTTTTGATCCTGATTCGGTTCGCATCGGTAAAATAATCTCCGTCGTTTCTTCCGGGTTACTGCTGTTGCTTGCTTTGGGGTGGATCTTGCATGCGATGGGATTCCTGAGCCTGGGAAAACCAAAGTCATAAGCCTGGTTGCAGGCTAGCATTCCTTTCAGGATTATTTTGGGTCCGGCTTACTTGCGCTCGCAGTAGACGGCCAGGTGACGAGGAGTAACCGCGCGTAACAATGACCGAATACTCAGGCTCAGTTTAAATGAAGGGTACCATTGTTCGGTTTCCAGGACATTCCAACCTGCCTTATCCAGTAGCATAAACAATTGCCTTGGTTCAAATTCATGGAAATGGCGGTCAAAAGGATCCTTTTCATTCCAATACGCCTTTGCAAACCATAATCGTAATGGTACGGTGACAAAAAGCTTTGAGGCGTTGATTTCTCGAAGTATCGTAAACGGATTGACCATATGTTCCAGTATCTCAAAGGCGGTCACTGCATCATAACCGGCCTTCCTCACCACCTCGGAGTGAATATCCAGGTCCTCGCCACCGGTGTTTTGAACGGTATAACCCGCTGAGCTCATTTTGGTTGAGAATGGATTGGAAATGCCAAGATCCAGAATGTGTGCAGGCGGAGGCAGGCATTTTTGCATAAAGGCCAGCGTTTTATCGAATCTTAATCGGTGGTTCTCTGCATAGCTACTCATAATGAAAGAGTTTTGTAGATAATGATAATGATAGCATTCGAAAGAATAGGTGCATGCTACGAAATGGTTAGGGTTAACTGATCATACAATTCAACCAGGGGCCGTGATATCGTACTCCAGTTGAAGTCTTCACGAACAAATCTTTTTCCATTGCGGCCGAATGTATCGCGTAATACAGGATCATGATACAGTGCCAGTACCTGTCGGGCAAAGTCCTTGCTATCCTGACTCTTGAATACCAGGCCGCAATTATTTTCCTCGACAATTCTTTTTTGAGAGGTACAATCACTTACGATGACCGGTTTGGCCAGGGATAGGTACTGGAATAATTTATTGGCGTAGGTGGTATCGTGATGGATATTGCGATGTAACGGGCTGATACCTATATGGCTGGCCCGGATGTAGGAAGGCAAAAGCTCGGCATTTTGATATCCTTCAAAACTGATGTTATCCGCCAGGTTCAGGATTTTTGCCAGCTGCATTAAATAAGGATCTGATTTACTGTTGCCAACAATTACCAGTTTTATATTGGGAATTTCTTTCCTTATCCGGGGCAGGGAATTGATTACCTCAGCCAATCCTCGCCTTAGTCCGGTTCGACCCACGTAGAGGATCACAAAATTGTTTTTGAATTTGTGGGCTATTGAATCGTAGGAGGGAGCATTTTTATAGAAGTTTTCAGAAACGGTATTTGGCAGAACTGTTATTTTTTCTGGATTAAAGTTTAAATTTTTTACATAGTATTTTTTCGCTTCGGGGGTGACAACTATTATTTTATCGGAAAATTGAATAAACCGGGCCTCAGATTTTTTCCATCTTTCCGGGTTTATGAACCATTTTCCGGGTATTTTTTGAACATGATCGTAATACTTCATGATCTCCGGACGGTTCTCGTGCAGATCAAGCACCACCGGGAGTTTATTTTTATTGATATTAAAAACAGCCTGGGCAATTTGTATATCATGAATGTGGATGAAGTCAGGGTTTACATCGCTGAGAAATCGGGCAAGCAAGGGCTGCATGAGCCTGTGATAAAGTGGAAATGAGTAAGCCCAGCCCGAAATGTTATGATAGAATGACGGCACGCGGTACCGGTGTATCTTTATGCCCAGGTATTCTTCACGATCCTTCTGAATACCGGTATAATCCAGACAAAACAGGTGAACCTCATATTGGGCACGGATGAGTGCGATGGCCTCATTTTGTACGCGGGCATCAGGCGGGAACACATTGTCCAGAATAAATGCAATCCGCCCATTGGTTGTATTATTTTGACTATAAATCATTAGCGCTTTTTAGGTCACATGCCAAGACATTGAATTTTAAAATATATTTTTATGTTTCCCTGACTAATATGTTCGGTTATTTGAGGATGTATTGTGGCTTTTTACATTAAGCCTTAAACCTTAAGAGAAACTTTGGTAGAATTTTAGTTTGCGGTCCCCACGGTATGCCATAATAATGCCAAACACTGGTTTATTGTAAATCCAAGTTCTTTTAATCAAAAGTTTATTGACAAAGCCCCACCAGATGGAGTTCTTCATATTTATGTATTTGCAGGTAAATCCTAGGTTAGTTAAATGGTCTATCACTACATCATAATCACGTCGATCATTTATTTGGCCAAGTTGAAAGGGGCGGCCTGAAATAACGGTTAAGTTTAAATTGTGGCATTTCCTGAAGATTTCTTCCATGCCCAACAGCGTATGGTATTCTGCGCCGTTGTTGGAAATATTGATATGCCGGATTTTTGAATAATCAATGTTTAATTCCGCTATGATGTTATCCAGCGTGTCAAGATCGACTTCCAGGTATTGATCGGTATAGCTGGGGCTGGGGTCTCCTTTGATGCTTTCAAGTTTATTGTAGGAAGAACGGGTGCCTAAAATTAATTTTTCAATTGTCTGGTGGGAATAAGTGCCTTTCTGAACTGTTTTTATGGAAAGGTTCCTAGATGTGATCAGACCTTTAAGCTTTTCATGATTTAAAGGGTCTGGATCAATAGCAATGATTAAGCCTTCTTGGCCTGTGCGAGTGTACATTTTAATGACATCAGTAGTTAAATTTTCAGAGCTTAAATCAAACCCAACCTGAATACCTATTTCACTTTTTTTTAAATTAGGAAATTTCAGAAAACCGTCTACACGGTTATAGATCCTGATAAATGTGTTGTCATTCATTTAATTAGAGATTTGAATTATTTAGTCAAATATATTAAAAACTCCATGATACGTTTAAAGATCTATTCATAGTAACCACAATCATCCAGGGTGAATCTGCATAAGATAGATATATTATTATTTGATATGGAGAATTGACATACCCAGATCCCGCTTTTTGGCCCAATTGATTTGATTTTCACGAATTGGTGCCACCAAAATGGCCAGAACAAGCCTAGAGGATAGGTCAAAGTTTGCTACTTTTGGCGTTTAGTTTCTCGGCATGAAGAAAGTATTGGTATTGACCTATTATTGGCCTCCTTCGGGAGGACCCGGTGTTCAGCGAATACTGAATTTTTGCAACTACCTTCCCGAATTTGGATGGCAGCCCATTGTCATCACTCCTAAGAACGGAACCTACCCGGTCCGGGATGAATCTTTGGTGAAACAGATCAATCCGGCCCTGGAGATCCACCCTACCGCCACGCTGGAGGTATTTGCTTTATACAACTTGCTGAAAACCGGTAAAGCTACCAAGGAGTCTCCGGTAGGCATGTCCGATGTTATTGATAGTGCCAGCTTATTTCAGCGGTTGTCCAATTACATCCGGGCCAATTTTTTCATTCCCGATCCGCGGATTGGCTGGAACCGTTTTGCATTGGCGGAAGCAGCAAAGATCTTCCATCAGGGAACAGTGGATGCCGTCATTACGACAGGCCCGCCACAGAGTACGCATCTGATCGGGTTAAGCCTTAAGAAGAAATTCAATCTGCCCTGGATCGCTGATCTCAGAGACCCCTGGGTAAATATTTTTTATAACCGGTATTTGTTAAGGTCCGAAAGAAGTATACGAAAGGATCAGCGCTATGAAAATCAGGTTTTAACCACTGCAGACGGAGTCACCGTGGTAAGCACCGGTCTTATCGATGAATTCGCGGACCGGGCAAAGAACATCACCCTTATTTATAACGGCTACCATTCTGCGGATTTTAATCACGTCATACCAAAAGTGTTGCCAGAAAATACCTTCCATCTCGGCTATGTGGGTAGCTTCAAACCAAGCCAGAATAACCAAAACCTGTGGAAGGCCATTGCAGCATTAATCCGTGAAAATGAAGATTTTGCCAAATCGTTCGCCCTGGTATTCGTGGGGAAAGCCGGGGAGGGCCTCACCCGGACATTGGGAGAATTTGGGCTGTTCAAGTATGCTCGTATGGTGGGTTATGTAGGCCATAACGAAGCGATTGCCTATATGGCGGGACTTAACAGTCAACTGTTCATCATTCCGGAGGTGGAAGACAACAAAAAAATCATTACGGGTAAGCTGTATGAATACATGGCTGTGCAGAATCAAATTTTCAGCCTCGGACCAGTTGATGGTGAAGCTGCGGTACTCTTAAATGAATTTGGCCATGATCCAATGCTGGACTATAATGACCTGCAGGGTATGAAGCAGACCCTGCTGACTCAATTCAATCGTTGGTTAGATAACGACCGGCAGCCGGTAAAAATGGGAACCCGGCCTGAAAAATACAACCGGCGCAGCCAGACCAAAGTGCTGGCAGATCTGCTGGATCAGTTGACAAATGCTTCGAAATGAATTTTATCGATTTGACAACATTCGAAACCAACGATGATTTTTATGGCTCACTGGACATAATCATCACCGTAAAAAGTTTTGAATTACAGGCTATCCGCAAACGTTATCTCGAAAGTAAAAAAAATGCACGCGTGGGGAGTGTAGAGCGGCGTGAGCCCTCCCAGGGCGGATTGGTTTCCATGCGGTTGAATGCTGGTTGTATTGACCAGGATGAAGTGCTGGTACGCGTGAGGGAGCCACGAGGGATTGCGTACCGGAACGGTCGACTGGCTTTTGCATCGGAGAATCAGATCATCATCGTTCATGCTGACGGAACGCATTTTCAATTGAATAACGAATGGTTCAGTTATGTGCATACGGTAGAGTTCTCACCATTTGAGGAGGACCGCATCCTGGTATCTTCATCCGGGTTTGACTGTTTTTTCGAATACCGGTACCCGCAAAATCAGTGTATCAAGGAGTGGTTTGCCTGGGAGCATGGTTTTGATCAGGGTCATGATCAGGCGGGGAATCCGGTGTACATTACCCGTAATGAAATGCAGCGAAGCAGATGGGAAGTGGAAGGGAAACAAATTAATTTTATTGCTAACCCAGCCACGGATCATCTGCCTACTTCCCAGCGATCGGCTTTCGTCAATTCAGTCTATTATGATCCCGGTAACCAGGGAAATTATATAGCCACGCTCTTCCACAAAGGGGAAGTAATCCGCATATCGGATAATGGCATGCTGAATTTATTCAGCGGACTCAAATCGCCTCACGGGGGAAGGATCATCGGTGACCATAAATTTGTGGTCAATACGGCAGGAGGAACCATAATACGCGATGATTCTGTCTATGCATTTCATAATCTTCCCGGTAAACCTGCAGAAATGGCTCAGTTGGAATGGTTGCAGAATGCCATTTTTATTGGGGAGCTTATTGTCGTTATTGATTCAAACCGGACCAGTTTTATGGTGCTTGATCTGGCGCGGAAATACAAATCCATTATCCCTTTTAATTGCGATTATGCTGTTCAGGATTTAGTGGCCGGCGAGTTGACACCGGAACAAAAAAAGATACTTTCAACTATCGCATAATACCGCGGATCAACGTAAATGCTTCTGCAAATTCTTCGTTGATTTGGATACCACGTGTACGTGCTAAGCCCAGGATAAATTCTTCATCGATATATGACCTGAATTCCTGGGATTCGTAACAAGAGATGGCTTTGATTTTAGTCTCAATATGTTTGCGCATTAATTTTACGTGGAAGTTGGAATGGAATAACAGACTGTTCCAGGGTAATTCATACCCTAAAAGTGTGGAGTTCTTAAATGCCCGGATACCTTCTTTATGAATTACTCCATGGTCCTGGTGTACATCCTGTGCCCTGGGTAAAATGACCACATCCGGATTTAGTAGTTTATTCAGTTGAACCATGTCCTCCAGGATCAGTTGGCGGTCACGTGGGAAATACCGCACCTGAAAGCGGAAGGAATGCAAATTCTCCCCGGGAATTCCCAATACTCTTGATGCCTCTTTCCACTCATCCAGAAGTACTTCCTGATGAAAACCCTCCGGAACACTTTCTTCGCAGGCGGAAAAGGTAGCGTAGTATACCTCCCGTCCCTCTTCTACAAAACGTGCAATAGTGCCGCCACATCCCAATTCACCATCGTCAGTATGTGGCCCTAATACGAGGATTCGCTGATAATCATTCATGTATGGACATTTCAAATGCTTAAACAACCAAATGCTTATAAACCAACCAATTAAGGAATGAAGAGGTCTTGAGAGGTTTAATTGCCCGCGGATGGTCCAGTCTGGTCTGCTTTATCATTCAACAGAGGGTGAAGATAAGCAAATTAGCCAATTGAAACAGGCTGTTGATTGGGGATGCCCGGCGCCACTTAAAGTTGTTCTTTTCAGCTTTGAAAATTCTTTAGCATACTGGAATGGTTGAAGCTTTTATCCCATTCAGAAGGGCATGATGGTTTAAAAGCTACCGGGTCCCTGCCCTTCACCGGAATGCATCAGTCACCTGGATTTATTCAAACACCCGGTATTTATTGGTTATCCAGGATGATCCCAGGAAGGAGGTGAGGAAATAACCGATGGATTTCCATGAAAACTCAGAGCGCATAAGATAAAACCGCGCTTCTTCCATCTGCTTATTGACATAAAAATACCTAGCCCGGCTCCCGTGCAACCTGCGATATCCTGTCCGGTGGGCTTTAGGATATTGATTTTTGTAGCCATCCAATGTATAGAGAGAATAGAAAAAATCTTTCCTCCGGTAATTTTCATTTCTGGACAGATTTATTTTGTCAACATACCGCGTATAGAGTACCTGGCTGATTTCCAGGGATGGTTGTTTATGAAAAAGCCGGAGGATCCAATCAAAATCAACCACTCCAAAATGTTCCTCAAAAAAAATGTTTTTCAATGAGTTGTGAAAAACAATGCTACCCAGATAAGTATTCTGACCTCTATTTGTTTTTGTGAGCTTTTGAATAAAGGTGGCATTTTCAGGAAACATTAAATGATCCGTGTTCTTGGAAGCGACGACTTCGTATTCTTTACCATTGTCTAAATATTTGGTCACAAAGCCTGAAGTGATTATGGGTGCTTTATCCAGGTAAGGTAAAAGTGCTTTGATGCGGCAGGGTTTCCACTCATCATCATGATCGACAATCGTAATGTAATCACCGGTAGCCAGACGTAGACCCATATTTCGCCCGCGGTTGGGTCCACCTGAATTGAAGGGGGTGGTAAGATATGTGATATTAGCCTGGTCTAGCAAGGACCTGGTTCGGTCACTTGAGCAATCGTCGACGACGAGCAGTTCGAGATCAAACAATTTGCCAATTCCATCCTGAGACAGGATGGAATGAATGGTCTTCAGAACTATTTTTTCCGAATTGTACAGAGTCAGGATGACTGTTATCTTCATACTGTCCTGGTGATTTTGGGGTCTGTGTAAATTAAGCCCGGTTGGTTTTTCATTATCCCGGCAAATGAAGTAACCGGAGGACTTGACTGGCCATCATGTACAGGCGGCCCTGGATACGCTGACCCAGCGATCTATTGGTCATCCGGTCATAGTCTACAATACTGTATTCACCGGTCTCCATCTTTTCCGGTGGATTCATAAGCCTCTTTTCAAATACCACTATTGAGTCGTAGTAATGGACAGAATAAGTTGTTTTTGTGATTTGATCAACATGAAACCTGCTTTGCTCACTGTGCCATGCATTGAGCTGGTCCACCATTTTTTTACTATACTCCATAAAGGTTCCTGGTCGTCGTATTCCTCCTCCATATTTTGACCAATAGGATGTGTGCATGTCCTCACAGAGATACAAGCCATCCGGCTTCACATGTTTATAGAGTTCCTGAAACGTGGTGATCTGCTGTCGCATAGTGTGGCCGCCGTCATCCAGAATAATGTCGAAAGGTTCGGTGCTGGCCAGGAAAGCTCGCAGGAATGACCGGTCAGTCTGAGACCCAATGGAAATGTGGAATCCATCGTCTTCAAGCTTTTTGCACTCCGGAAGGATGTCGATGCCAAATATTTGTGCATCAGTGCCAAAATAATCGCGCCACATGTGTAGCGATCCTCCGTCAAATACCCCTATTTCCAGGATCCGGACAGGAAGACCCCGGTACTTGCTGAAATAGCGATCGTAAACATCAAAATAATGTCTCCACTTGAGAATTTTATTCTCCTTGTGATTCAGGAAAAATCTTAATAGATCATTTTCATTTGTCATGGCTTGCATCGATTACCCGGTGGAAAATTACTCAAATGGTCAGGACAACTGCCGTCCAATGTTCAATATTTTTTTCTTTCGATTTACCTTTAGAGAAAACCCTGAAAAATGGAACAGAAAAATGTACTGGTCGAGCCTGAGGAGCAATTCCTTAAAGTAACCATAGCCAGGCCTGATGCCCTGAATGCCCTGAATCGCCAAACCATGGAAGAGCTCCATGCCCTGTTTGTTGATAACCAGGTGGATAAGGCTGTACGTGGAATAATCCTTACCGGATCGGGTGAAAAAGCATTCATCGCCGGAGCTGATATCAAGGAATTTGTGGGTTTGGCCAAACAGGAGGCAGCCGCTCTCTCGGCCTATGGTCAGGAAATCTTCAAAGCCATCGAAACGTATCCGGTTCCGGTAATTGCTGCCATCAATGGATTTGCCCTGGGAGGCGGGCTTGAATTGGCTATGGCTTGCCATATCCGCCTGGCCAGTGAAAATGCCCGGTTTGGTCAACCCGAGGTCAACCTGGGTACCATACCCGGGTATGGCGGCACGCAGCGTCTGATCCGGCTGGTAGGACACGGCAGGGCAGTGCATTGGTTGCTTACGGGAGAAATGATCAATGCTGCGGAGGCTTTACAGGCTGGTTTGGTGACGGGGGTATATCCTCTGGAAAGCCTGCTTCCGGAAGCTGTCAGACTATTGAAAAAGATCGCTGCGAAAGGTCCTCTGGCCATCCAGGAGATCGTACGCTGCGTCCAGGCGTACCATGACCCGGCCATTGATGGGTTTGCCCTGGAGATAGACCGGTTCGGATGGCTCTTCGAGACCCGTGATTTTAAGGAAGGAGTCAATGCATTTCTGGAGAAACGAGCTCCACGCTTTACAGGCCGTTAAGACAGGATCCCGACGAGTAAGACCCAATACTTATTCGACTTAATTGGATGTGGGTTAACCCCCTATAAATGGGAGACGATACACTTATTAAAATTTTATGTTGGTCCACGTTTGGACATTTACTAGTTGGCAGCAATGATTCTTGATCAGCACCTTTGATTGCCAAACCCACCGAACGGAACCTTAAGTGGGCATTGTCAATCAAATGTGCTTCTTAGCGTTCGGTGTCCTACTACATCACAGGACAAGTTTCGGCAACACAAAGCGGTACGCAACAATAAGTTTTTTTCCGGTAAGTCAATCTTCTTTTTCGTCAAATACCGGTACGGTGAAGTGTATCCAATACCAGAATGGATACGCTCATAATTGTAAAACTGGATAAATCGATCATACGTTTGTGAAGCCTGTCCGAGGTCTTCAAAATCATAAGACTGCCAGATCAGTTTTTCTACGATGCTGTGGTACGATTCAATATGAGCATTCTGTTCTGGCGTAGCTGGTTTGATAAATTCTTGACTGACCTGCTGGTTGGCAAAATACTGACGCACTTCTGCGGCTATAAATTGGGATCCATTATCGTTGCGAACATAGATTTTCTTCGGAAGTGAATACAGCGAAAAGATCTGTTCAAACAGTTTAATAATATCTCTCTTCTGAATCGACCAGGCCATATAATGACCCAGCACCCAACGGGATTCTACATCGATCACGGTAACCGTTAATCCATTGCGACGCTGCCCGTGGACATAGCCATATTTGATATCTATTTCCAGATACTCCAGACTGATACGGCATGGTGGTAACAGATCCTTGACCCATTCCCTGTCCCTGGGCCTTGCTTGCCTTTTCTTCTTGTTGACCAATTGATGCTCCTTCATCAAACGGTATACCTTCTTTTCGTTGATCATGTAATGCCTGGACTGTTGCAGCCATCGCGTGACTTTTCGGTATCCATAATCCACAAACTCTTGATCCAGGATCCATTTGATGTCTTCTACGACCTGTTCATTCCAGACCCATTGTCCCGAATAGGTCATCGTGTGTTCCGATGCCCGACATCCACGTTTACCGTTCGTATTTCTACGTGCTTTCCTGCCGTAGTAAGTACTCGATGCAACACCGGTGTACTTCAATACTAGACGCACCGGATGCCCCTCTGCTATGAACATTTCTGCGACCATCAATCGTTCTTCAAGCGTATTTGGCTTTTTTTTAGCAGCTCTTCTTTGATCCGCAAGGCCAGCTCTTTTTCCGCCAGCATCTCTTTATACGCTTTTAACTCTCGTTTCAACTGCTCATTCTCAACTTCTAAATCGGTCTTTACCACTGGTGATCGATTCTCCAGTCCGATGGAGCCATCCTTTTCATAACGGTCAATCCACCGACGTAACACACTATCCGACAATTCATATTCCCGGCGTGCTCGTGTTACCCCATGTCGCTTGCTAAATTGTATGATTTCTAATTTCTGAGCTACCGTGAAGCTCCTTCTGTGACGAGTCATTTGCACTCTTTTTTATGGTTATAAAATTAAGCGCATTTTCTCCATCTATTTAGGGGGTCAGAGGGGATGCACACCTCATCACCTTTGCCTACCTTTGTGGTTTTTAAGAAATCGATGTGCCTCCATTGGTAAATCCAGCATCTGGAAAGACTAATCAGGGTGCACCAACATCAATCGAAAACATGATCATAGAAAAAAACAAAGTCGTGGTGGTGGACTATAAACTCCAGAAAGATAATGCACAGGGCGAATTGGTAGAGGAGACCACCGGTGGAGAACCCTTGAAATTTATTTTTGGTATTGGTATGATGATACCGGGATTTGAAGCAGAACTGGAGGGCAAAAAGACTGGTGATGAAGTTGCTTTTCAGGTGCATAGTGAAGATGCCTATGGCGAGTATGAAGATGAGGCTCTGATTGACATTGCCATTGAAAACTTTCAGGTTGACGGCAAGGTGGATTACGACAATCTGAAACTTGGTCAGATGATCAACATGCAGGATATGCAGGGCGGTGTCCATCGCGGAGTCATTAAAAAGGTAGGTTTGGATAAAGTACAGGTTGACTTCAATCATCCCATGGCCGGGCAGGATTTATTCTTTACCGTCAATGTGCGGGAAGTGCGGGAAGCCACCGAGTCCGAACTCGATCATGGACACGTACACGAATAAGGAGAACCTGAAATCCTTATTCCTTAATCCAAGACCTTGTACGAATACGAATATCATAAAGACAAAAAGCGCTATGTAGCGTTGACCCACCGGGTTACCGATCAGTATGTCATTCCATTCATTGAATGTATCAAAGCATTGCAAGCTCCCCTCCACGTATTGTAAATTGGTAGCGGGGAAGGCGGGTGATCCAGGCATTTGTCGAGAAAGGGCATCATGGCCTGGGTATCGAATTGAGCCCCAGTCGGGTAGCATTGGCAAAAGAATTTCATGATGACTGGATCCGGAAGGGTAAATTGGATTTCTGGAGTAAGAACATCTATGACATCAGGCCGGATCAGGATTTTGAGGAGCTGTTTGATGTCATCGTCATGAAGGATGTCATTGAACACATCCCAGATCAGGAAAAATTCATTCCCTGGCTCAAGCAGTTTCTGAAACCGGGAGGCGTGATCTTTTTTGGATTTCCACCCTGGCAAATGCCATTTGGCGGGCATCAGCAAATGCTGGAGAATAAGTGGCTGAGTAAAATGCCATACATCCATCTGTTGCCCTGGACGCTGTACCGGAAGGTATTAAGCTGGGGTGGTGAAAGGGAAGTGAAGATTATCGGTCAACAGGAGATATGGGATACCGGGATCAGCATCGAACGCTTCAAGCGGATCGTCGCCGGAAACGGAATGACCATTTTGGCTGAAAAATATTGGCTGATCAATCCGGTTTACGAGTCCAAATTCAATTTGAAGCCCAGAGTTCAGCTTCCCCTGATAACCAGGATGCCCTGGGTGCGTAATTTTCTGACCACGGCTGTTTATTTTTTGGTTGGGGTGAATGATCGGTGATCCAGTGCCCATAATCTAAAATACCGAATGGTTATCTTGCGGACAAATACCGTAACCTGCGAACGAATTTAAAAACGAAGAAAGATGGACAATCTGCAGCAAGCCAGCTCTGATGATCATGGCTCTATAAAAACGGACATTGTAATTGTAGGTGCGGGACCCTGTGGCCTATTTACGGTTTTTGAAGCCGGACTGCTGAAGATGCATTGCCATCTGGTGGATGCCCTGGCCGGACCTGGTGGCCAGTTGTCAGAAATTTATCCCAAGAAACCCATTTACGACATTCCGGGATATCCGGAAATCCTTGCCCAGGAGCTGGTTGACAATCTGATGAAGCAGATTGAACCTTTTAAACCTGGGTTCACTTTTGGTGAACGGGCGGAAAAATTGATTAAAACGGATACTGGGTTTACTCTGACCACGAATCGTGGAACCATTATTCATGCCAGGGTGGTGGTTATTGCCGGTGGATTGGGTTGTTTCGAGCCGCGCAAGCCCAACTTGCCAGGCCTGGAGGAGTACGAGGACCGGGGTGTGGACTACATCATCAAGGATCCGGAAAAATTCAGAGACAAGCGCGTTGTTATCGCCGGCGGAGGGGATTCCGCCCTGGACTGGTCTATTTATTTGGCCAATGTGGCAAAAGAAGTTACGTTGGTTCACCGCCGGACAGAGTTTCGCGGAGCGCTTGAGTCGGTGGATAAGGTCCATCAATTGGCTGCCGAGGGAAAGATCCGGCTGGTCAAACAAGCTCAGATCACCACCCTGAAAGGGGAAGGTCATCTGAGTGAGGTTACGCTCGTCACTGAAACGGGGGAGGAACAGTTAGCCGTCGATTATTTCATTCCTTTGTTTGGCCTTTCTCCGGAACTGGGGCCGATAGCAGATTGGGGCTTAAACATCAGTCGCAACGCGATTGAAGTAAATACTATGGATTACAGCACCAATGTGCCGGGTATTTATGCGGTGGGGGACATCAACACTTATCCCGGAAAGCTGAAACTGATCCTGTGTGGTTTCCACGAAGCAGCCATCATGTGCCAGTTTGCGTTCAATCACGTCTATCCGGACAAGAAGCCCTCCTTTAAGTATACGACGGTGGTGGGTGTTACAGGATTCCAGAGTTAGACCGAGTAAGTAAATCACCGGAACGAGTTCAAAATCTCAAATCTCAAATCTTAAATCTCAAATCTTAAATCTCAAATCTTAAATCTCAAATCTTAAATCTTAAATCCGGCATCTCAAATCCAGACCAACCATTTAACCGCCCGTTTCCTTGCGGAGCTTGGTGACCTGACTGGCCCAGAGTGCTTTCTGGTCTTCCAGTTCGGATTCATCACAAAAGTCGGTGATCTCCAGGATGGTCTCTTCAGTAATGGGTGATTTATACATGCGGAATTCAAAGTATTCATCGGGATAGTCACTTTCCATCCATTGGAAGCGAATGCGTTCCTCCTCGATGTCATCGATCATGTAAGCATCCTCTCCAAAGCCCTGCCACTCAAAGCTATAGATTTCACCATTGATGTCTACACCATCACAAAACCACCTGATCAGACAGGATGGAGCAGTCAGGAACTTATAGACGATGGCCGGCGAGGCGCGAAAAATAAACTCAAGTTCGTATTTGATTCGTTTCATTCAATATAACCGGATATGCGCGGTTTGGCGCGGAATATAAATATTTTTGCCAAATCACAAGGAAAATGCGTGATTTGATTTTTTCAGGGGCATTTGAACTTTTTTGGTAAAAAACGAATTATTAGACTTGATTTTGTGTGACTTGGGTGGAGTTTGTCGCGTCTATATAGCTTGTTACGTATCGTTAAAAGTCTTACCTTTGTGCGTTGAATTCCAATCAGAACTTTTTTATAACACAAGACAGTTTACCAAAGATCACCCTATCTTCTTTGTATAGGACGAATATTGAGATCGTACATAAATCCTAAAACAGGCATTGCATGAGACAATTAAAGATTACAAAGTCTATTACCAATCGCGAGAGTCAATCATTGGAAAAGTACTTGCAGGAGATTGGTAAGGTAGACCTGCTGACGCCGGAAGAGGAAGTAGATTTGGCTAAGCGTATTAAGCAGGGTGATCAACTTGCCCTTGAGCGCCTTACGAAAGCCAATCTTCGTTTCGTCGTTTCGGTAGCCAAGCAATATCAGAATCAGGGACTTTCCCTGTCTGACCTGATCAATGAAGGCAATCTTGGCCTGATCAAGGCAGCTCAGCGATTTGATGAAACCCGCGGATTTAAATTTATCTCCTACGCCGTTTGGTGGATTCGCCAGTCCATTCTCCAGGCATTGGCCGAGCAATCGAGGATTGTCCGCCTGCCGCTGAACAAAGTTGGCTCATTGAATAAGATCAACCGCGCTTTTTCAGAATTGGAGCAGGAGTTTGAGCGCGAACCATCGGTTGAAGAACTGGCTAACATGCTGGAGATCCCCACCGAAGAGGTTGAAACAACACTGGGTGTGGCTGCACGCCACGTATCGATGGATGCACCATTTGTCGACGGAGAAGATAACTCTTTACTGGATGTACTTGAAAACGACAATACGCCAGGCACTGACCAGCATCTGGAATACGACGAATCACTTCGTCAGGAAATTGAAAGGTCCCTGTCCACCCTGACCGACCGTCAATGTGACGTAATTAAGCTTTATTTCGGTATTGGCGTAGAACACCCGATGTCCCTCGAAGACATTGGCGAGAAATTTGGTTTGACGCGCGAGCGTGTCCGCCAGATCAAGGATAAAGCCATTAACAAACTGCGCAGCGCTTCCAGAAGTAAATTGCTGAAGCATTACCTCGGAGCGTAGCAGCTATAGAATGATTCATAGAGAAAGTCTCGTATCTGGTTTTCCGGGTACGAGATTTTTATTTGGGGTCCACAGACTTTTGAAAATCTAATTGTATTCGGATTCGTACAACTTTCAAGCTTTGATTCCGAATGGCCCTGGTTAACAAGGAACATCCTCCTGTTCTCTTTCGACGCGTAATAAATGGAATATTACACAGTCAGAACCTGCAACCTTCATTCTTTCTCCTTTCACCTTTTTCCTTTTTCCTTTCTCCTTCCACCTTCCCCATACTAGTCTTCAGGTTCCATGATCAGTGGCCGCGAAATACTCTCCTGGAGTGAGATGAAGGTTTCCGTGCGCTGGATGCCCCCAATCTGCTGGATTTTGTCGTGGAGGATTTCCCGCAAGTGGTCGGTATCACGGCAGATGATCTTGACAAAAACGCTGTAAATGCCGGTGGTATAGTGCGCATCAACAACTTCCGGGATCTTCAGTAGATGCTTCGCAACATCGTCGTACAATGAGCTCTTTTCAAGATAGACTCCGAGAAATGCAGTAATGTCATACCCCAGCATGGCGTAATCCACATCGAGATGGGAACCTTTCACGATACCCATCTGTTCCATTTTTTTCATCCGGACATGGACCGTTCCACCGGAGACAAACAGCTTTTTAGCTATTTCAGTATAAGGGACATTTGCATCTTTCATGAGGATGGAAAGAATCTTGCGGTCCAGGGTATCAATTTCGCTCATTGAGAATCGGGATGATTTTTAATATTTTGCTGAAAATATAGGACGTTTTTTATTAATTATAAATTTTTTCGTCTAAATGGGTGCATCCATTGCAACTGATGTATGAATATTCACGTTAATCGGATATTCAAATCAATGGAATCCATAACTTTGACTCCATGCAAATTCCTTCTTCGTATCGTATCTGGCAGCCGGCCTTGTTGGGTGTTACCGTAGCACTGGGAATGATGGCAGGCGTAAAAATGGTGCCTAAACTGGGAAACCAATATCATCCGACCCTGGACACGGTCATGGTATTGGATCAGGATGACAAGATTGAGGAGGTGCTCAAGTACATCGATGCGAAATACATTGATACCGTGCACCGGGGTGAGCTGGTGGATGAGACCATCCGGTCGATCATCGATCAGCTGGATCCGCACTCCAACTACCTTACAGCGAAAGAGGTGGCTCTGGAGGCTGAGAATCACGAAGGACATTATTCAGGGATAGGTGCTGAATTTTTCTTTGTTCAGGATACACCGATCATCCTGCGAACAGTTGAAGCCTCACCTGCAGAGAGAGCAGGCCTGGGCCGGGGTGATGCCATTCTGGCCATCAATGGCACCAACACACTGGATTTCGCCAGTGAGTTTGATAAACTGAGTGACCTCATCCGAGAGCCCAACCAGCCGGATTTGCGCATTGCGGTACGTCGTAGCAATGCAGCCACCATCGATACCGTCCTGGTGACCAGAGATCTGGTGCCTACCAATTCGGTGGATCATTACCAGATGCTTACCGATCAGGTGGGGTATATCCGCGTGCGGCAGTTCAGTATGGAGACCTACCGCCAGTTTATGGTGGCCGTTGAAAACTTAGTTCAGCAGAAAAAAGCCAAAGATTTGGTCATTGACCTGCGCGGCAACCCGGGAGGTTATTTGCAACAGGTGGTGCAGATCCTGAGCCAGCTCTTTGTTGAGAAAGATAAATTGTTGGTCTATACGGTAACCCGGAATGGTCAAAAGCGGGAGTACCGTTCTTCCGGCCAGGCTTTCTTCCCGGTTAATAAGATAGCTGTCCTGGTTGATGAAGGTTCCGCATCAGCCAGTGAGATCCTGGCTGGCGCTATACAGGACTGGGACCGTGGCGTCCTGGTAGGGCGCCGCACCTTTGGTAAAGGATTGGTGCAGAAAGAATTTCCCCTGGGTGACGGATCGGCATTATTGCTGACCATCGAGCGTTATTATACCCCGCTGGGACGACTCATCCAGAAATCCTATCAGGATCGTGACGCCTATCAGCACGAGCTGTACGATCGCTCCCAGCATGGCGAACTGACCGATGCAGCTCAGATACCGGTGCTTGACAGCACACCTTACAAGACACCTAGAGGCAAGGTGCTTTACGCCAAAGGAGGTATCTATCCCGATGTGTTTGTACCCATGGATAGTTTCGTACTCAGTCCGGAATATCAGGCTATTGAAGGCAATTTGTACTCCTGGATGTATCAGCTGTCACGTGAATATCCGGAGTTGTCCACATATCAGGAAGCAGATCAGTATGTGAACTGGACAAAATCGCATAACTGGAAGCGCGAATTACAAAATTTTGGAGGCAAATCGTTGCGTTGGCCTTCAGGTATGGACCGGACGGTGGAGCGATTGATCCTTGACCGGATGCTTTATTATTTCCAGGGTCCGGACATCGCGAATACATTCAGCGTAAATCACGACGAATGTGTTGAGAAAGCTCTTAAAGCACTGGAAAAATAATCCGTTTATTCCCTTAAAAAGATCAGTTCACCCCGGTTGGAATAGCGTACCAGTACGGAAGGCTCAGCCGGCTGCTTATAATGACTCGGCCGGATGACCCGATCTACGCCATCCAGGATCTCCGGAGGAATGTCATTAAAGGAGACCGGATAAGGTTTACCGGTATGATTGGCAGAGGAGGTAAGCAATGGCCGGTCCAGGGTATGGATGATTTGTTTTAACAGGGGATCCATGGTAATGCGGATAGCCACCGTTCGTTCTGGTGAGACACAATGGGGCGGCAGGTTTGCCGGGCGATCGTAAATGACGGTCAGGGGACGTTCGTGGTAAAACAATAAGGTCTCTACCCGGGGATGGATATGGGGCACGTAGCGTTTAAGCAGGTCGATCGAATCCACCAGCAAGCTGAACGGTCGTTTGATCTCGCGCTCCTTCAACCGGGAAAGTCTGACATGTGCGATACCGGAAAGAGCGTCACCCACTACGGCCCAGGTGGTATCCGATGGGAGCAATAGCAACCCATCCTGTTCTAAAATCGTTATGATATCGTTAAGATGTGTAGAATCAAGCATATTTTAGGATAACTTTCAAGGATCATACCAACGTATCTATCGGCATTCTTCGTTATATCAAGGTATCTTAACGTGCTGGAAACGGCATTTAGTTTGTCTTAGCTAAAGATCATGCGGCGTATTCTTAATAATATAGATCATCATCCGTTTAACCGGTTTATTCTGAGCCTTTTATTGCTCTTGCTGGCGCTGATGCCGGGAATGGCAAGACACATCATTGGTGGGGAAATGACCTACCGCTGTATCGGGGAAAACGGAAATACCCGTCAATACGAGGTGACGATGAATCTATTCCGGGATTGCGGGGCAGTGAATGGAGCTCCCTTCGATGACCAGGCAGTATTCGGTATTTTCCGCTGGGACAGTACCCGGTACTATTTTGTGGATCTGGTTACCCAGAACCGTGGCGCAATCCGGTCTATTCAGCCGGAGGACGATGCCTGCGTCGTAATTCCGCCCAATGTATGCGTGGAAGGAACAAGTTATACCTTCCGCATTTCCCTTCCGGTAATCAACGGGAGCTATTTTATTACCCACCAGCGTTGTTGCCGGAATGAGACCATTGCCAACATTGTGAATCCCGGCGCCTATGGCGCTACCTATATGGTAGAGATTACCGCGCCCGCCCAGCAATTTTGCAACAACAGTCCGGTATTCAAAAACTTTCCACCCATTGTAATCTGTGTGAATGATGACATTGATTTTGACCACTCGGCAACAGACCGTGATGGTGATCAACTGGTTTATGAATTTTGCGCACCTATTGCCGGCGGTGGAAGAGGAGGATCAGCTGGATTTCCCGGGATGGAGACGGATTGCGATGGAGTCAAACCAAGTCCGGTGAATTGTCCTCCGCCGTATCCCAATGTGATCTACAATCCACAGTACAATGTCTCCGAGCCGATGTCCGGCAACCCGGTGGTATCCATCAATCCCAATACAGGACTGATTACGGGCAAACCCGATGTATTTGGTCAATTCGTAGTAGGGGTGTGTGTGACGGAATACCGTAACGGGATACGCATCGGGTCGGTTCAGCGCGATTTTCAGTTTAATGTGACGCAATGTCAGAATCTGGTCCGTGCAGAGGTAGAGGCGGATACCGTGATACAAAAGGATTACGTCATCAATTCATGCGGCAGCTTTACAGTGGATTTTCTCAACCAATCTTACCAGCAGGCCTATATTAATAGTTATGACTGGGAGTTTGTCATCGGAGGCCAGAAAGTCCATAATTCGGATCGTAACGCCTCTTTTACTTTCCCTGGTCTGGGTAACTACAATGGTAAAATGGTCCTTAACCGGGGATCCAAGTGTTCGGATTCACTTAACCTCACGGTGAATGTATATCCGGACCTGAAAGTTGACTTTAAATATGCCTACGATACCTGTATCGCGGGAGAGACGGTCTTTACCGATCTTTCCACGACGGGAGCAACCGGCGGACTGCAGCGATGGTCCTGGCAGTTTGGTGAGGGAGGCACCAGCACCGTTAAAAATCCCCGCTACACCTACCCGGTGCCGGGGACTCATCCGGTTACCCTGACTGTTATAGACGCCAACCAGTGCCGGGAAACACTGACGAAAGAGTTGCCTTATTATCCGGTACCGCGTTATCTGGTGATCGAGCCTAGTTCGTATCTGGGATGTGTGCCGGGAAATATTTTCTTTCATAACCTGTCGGTGCCGATTGACTCCACATATGAGATCGATTGGGACTTCGGTGATGGCACGGTGGGACATGACATCAGTCCGGTCCATACGTACGAAGTGCCGGGGACCTTTGACGTAAGCCTGCAGCTGATATCTCCCATTGGATGTAAAACCCAGGCATCGTGGAAGGATTGGATCGTGGTGAAGGAATCGCCGCAGGCAGGCTTCAAATACAGTCCCGATGAGCCTTCAAATCTGGAACCTGTCGTAAGCTTCACCGATGAGTCCCAGCGCGCTGCCCGCTGGTTCTGGCAATTCGGTGACGAAGGAACCTCTACCTTGCCTAATCCCCAGTATAATTTTCAGGACACAGGTACGTATACGGTGCGGCAGATCGTCATCCATTCTTCGGGCTGCACGGATACTGCAACAGCAGAGATCGACGTCAAGCCGATCGTACGTTATTTTTTACCCAATGCCTTTACACCCAATGGGGATGGGAAAAACGAAGTTTACATTGGTCAGGGCAATACGGACTGGATGTTTAATTATTCCTTCAGTATCTGGAACCGCTGGGGCCAACGCGTATTTGAGACGGGTGATCCTTATGAAGGATGGAATGGAAGGATGAATAATGTAGGTGATGACGCACCCAATGGCGTCTATGTCTGCCTGGTCCGGTATACCGACCCCCGGGGTAAAGCACACGAAGTCAAGGGATTTGCTACTGTTGTGCGATAAAAATATTTAAAATTAGCATGCATTTATAGTAGAAGTATTTGTATCTTTGCCGCTCTTTAAAAGAATGAATCATGGATTACGTACAATTTGTGCACGAACAGATGAACCCGACGAAGAACTATCCTGCTTTTAAATCAGGAGATAACATCATCGTCAGTTATAAGATCATTGAAGGAGACAAAGAGCGTATCCAGAAATTCAGAGGTGATGTCATCCAGATCAGTGGAGAAGGCGGAACCAAGACATTTACGGTACGTAAAGTATCCAATGGGGTAGGTGTGGAGCGTATTTTCCCGTATGCTTCCCCGAACATCACCGAGATCGAGGTGGTAAAATTTGGTAAAGTACGTCGTGCACGTCTGTTCTACCTGCGCAATCTCTCCGGTAAGAAGAGCCGGATCAAAGAAAAGAAATTCATCAAGAAGACTGAGGCTTGATCTCCTGACCGGGAAATCAACAAATGATATAGAAGGCGCCATCGTAAGATGGGGCCTTTTTTGTTTTGTTGAGGTGATGAGGTAATAAGTTGAAAAGTTATGGAAACGGAACCATTCATCCCCCACAACCTGCTACCATTCCCTCATTCTCCCGCTATTATTTAACCACCTGGATCTTCGTCACCCAGGCGTTGCGATTCGTCCGGAAACGAAGCCAATAGGTACCGTTGGATAGTTCATTGAGATCCAGCGTTTGTCTGGTTGCACCACTCTGCCATGTCCACTGGTGCAGAGAGCGACCCAGGATGTCCAATACCTCGATATGGGTCAGATCGTACCGCAGTGAAGGTTCGAGCAGGTTGACTTCCAGCCGGCCCTGGTTAGGATTGGGCTGAACGGCAAAATAAGTTTTGGTCACCTCCGGTTCGTGGACGGATACCGTCACACACCGGTTACCGGTATTCATTTTATTGACCTTGATGAAGTTGTTCGAAATGGTGTAACAATCATCGGATAAGGGACGATCGAGGAGGAAGAATCCGGTACGGGGCACCCATTGACCGGTAAAGGTTACAGCGTATACCCGGGAAAGGCCGGGAGGCAGATCATTGAAAGGGACCGGATTGGCCAGGCTCTGGCCAATGATCCTGCTGTTCAGATCTGTGATGACATAACCTACCGGAATGCCGGTCTTGTCGTCCGTGGCAAATGTGATCAAATCTTCCTGATCATCATTTACACAGATGGTAATCGAGTCTCCGGCTGGGGAACTGATGTTGGTGTTTGGCGGATCCCGCTTGATGATTTCCACATAATTGTTGGTCAGGTCGTAGCACCCGTCCGAGAAAGCTATGGACCGGATGTTGTTGCCTACTCGGGCAGCGAAGGCGCCCTCAAAGCCAACCCCATAGACACGGCACTTACCAGGTTGTGAAAAACCAAAGTCGATACTGTCCAGGAATGTAAATTGGGTGATATTGTCAAAGGTGTCGGTGACCACAAAGGCATATTTAATGGCAACCGCCTCCGGATGCTGAAAGTGCACATAATCCAGGTTGTCATTAAGTGGACAAGTAAATACTCTGGCAGTCCCACCAAGAGCCTGAATCCTGCCAGCATAGGGATTGTCACGGATCACATGTATGAACTGATCGCTGACATCGAAGCAATCGTTGGAAAAAGCCTTGCTCTGCAGGAAATCGCCATTCTTAACCAGAATGTCGCCGGTATAGGAAACGCCATAAATACGGTACCCACCAACCGGCATTGATTTCAGGTCAAAGGATTTGCTGGTTGATATACGTACGATTTTGTCACTTTCATCGGTGACCACAAACGTATACTTTGATTTGGCCGACCCCGTGTTGGTATACTGCACTACGGCCGGGCCTTCACTGTTCAGGCAGAAAAATTTACCCAGGGACCCATCGGTAAGAGCAATCTGTCCGGCGAATGGGACATCTTTGATGACGTGGATATAGTTGGTGGAGACTTCAAAACAAGCGTCCGAATAGGAGGAAACCAACAGATGGTCTCCAGCTTCCAGTAACCTGTTTCCCGAATAAGCAACACCCCAGATCCGGATTTCTCCACGGGGAATATCGGAAAATACGTAGGAGTCGCCGGAAGCGATATCCAGGATCTGATTGGCCTCATTGGTCAGAACATAATCGTAGCGCAAAGGTTGTGGACTGTTGTTCTTAAAGCGGTAAACCACTGCCCCTGAGGTATTATTACACAGATAAAGGACGGTATCTCCCTCCAACATGGATACCTGTCCTCCTTCCGGGATATTTTTGATGACTTCCAGATAATTATCTGATATGGCAAAACATCCTTTAACCAGGTTGGTTACAAACAGCGTGTCACCCACTTTGGCCAGGTATTCGCCGATGTATGAGATTGAATATACCCTGGCAATGCCAACTCCGGTCGCTTCAAAATCGGTGAAATTGGTTGAAAGTACCCGGGTTATAATGTTTTTTTCATCGGTGACGACATAGCGAACTGCATTCGGTGTAGCTCCGACGGTGTCAAAGAAAAACCGGTCAGGAAGATTGTCTCCCGGACAGGCATACAGGATGGAATCCTGATTTAAGGCCCGGATCCTTCCAGCCTTTGGTTCTACCAGGTGAACAGTAAGATAACGGTCGGTCACATTCCAGCAACCAGAAGTCAGGCTGTCAACGGTCCAGATGGTATCACCGGGCTGCACGGTCACTGTGCCGCTGTAACTCAATCCATAGATCCGGTTGATGCCCAATGCCGATTGCTCAAAATTGACCGAGTCTTTGCTGGAAAACCGGATCAGCTTGCCTGCATTGTCGGTGATCAGATACCCATAACTGAAGGCAGTACTGTAAGCCGTTTTGCGCATGACCAGCCAGTCGGTATTGCCATCTCCGGGACAGACGGTCGCGACGGTATCCAGGGAGGTGAAGCGGATCAGTCCTGCCGTAGGGGTGGATTTGGTAACCGTGACCGGGAGGCTGTATTCCGAGCACCCAATGATCGAATTTTCATTGATGATATCTCCCGGTATGACATTGATGATGCCGGAGTAGGATACGCCAATGATCTGAAAAAAGCCGTCGGGCTGTCCCCGCAAGTCAAATAATCCATCATCATTCATGGCGACCAGTACTCCGTTGCCATTGATCAGAAAGTAGGTGTAATAAAGATTGGATGCCAGAGCCCTTTTGACACGTATGGTATCGTTGGTAGAAAGTGAGCTGCAATATACCGTGTCTCTTGTGCCGGATAATAAGGTTACCGTACCGGCGTCAGGTTCATCTTTATATACAGTCACAACTGAATTCGAAAGGTTGGCACAACCATCGTTCTTTGCCCGAACTGTGATGACATCAAGTCCCGCTGTCCACACCAGGGTGTCACTGTGGGAGACTCCCCAAAAGCGATAGGTGCCATTGGCAAGGTTGTCCAGGTCGAATGCGGAATCACGGCGGGCGTAAATGATTTGATCCTGAAGATTCACCAATATATACGAATAATAAAGGCCGGAGGAGTCGGTGGAGGTAAGATGTAAGAGATCAGTGTTACCATCAGTAGGGCAAAAACGGGCATACTGACCACCTCCCTTTACCATAATGTCGCTCTGATAGCATCGCTGGGCACTTAGATTCTGGTGGAATGCCAGGATGGTGGAGATGACCAGTAGTATACTTCCTATAGATCGTACGGCTAGCTTCATACGCTTTGAGGTGTTGACAAGGTAAACATGCATGCTGAGTTAGATATCACAAAAACCATGCAATAAAATCATAATATTTAATGTACTGACTAAATACTTCCTTTGCATGACATCAATTTTAATATATCTCTGCTTCCAACCACGCAACTAAAATGCAGGTTGGGCGTTTACTGTACATCTAAACATTAAACGTTAACGTCCTGTTCCTAATTGGTTATGCGGTTTCTGATTTTCATTGTTTTTCTGGGTTTCATCGAGTGGTATGCATGGCAGGCCATTCGTCATACCGGGTTATACCAGCTCTCCTGGGGCCGGATTTTCTTAAATACCCTATTCTGGGCTCTGGCCGGACTGACGGTGTTTTACTTTTCCTGGTTGAGCTTGGTGGGTTCCCACACCTTACCCAAGATGCTGGAGATGTTTATCCGGACCCTGGTCATGGCCAACATCATCGGAGGCCTGTTCCTGGGTGTGTTTATGTTCCTGGATGACCTGCGCCGGTTATTTACCGGGATTGGTACATTGGCCACCAAACAGACCTGGCATATGCCGTCAAGATCGGCATTTATGGCCAACCTCGCCCTGATGATTGGCGCCATTCCATTCCTCTCACTGATGTATGGTGCCGTAAGGAATGCCTATCGATATACGTTATTCCGGCAGAAAGTTCCGGTTGCCGGGTTACCCAAATCGCTTGATGGGTTACGGATCGTCCAGATCAGTGACATACACTCCGGGAGTTTCTACCGGGAGACTCCAATCGAAAAAGCTGTTCAGATGATCAATGAGCTGGAACCGGATCTGGTTTGTTTTACCGGCGACCTTGTGAATAATGAAGCCACGGAAATCGAACCCTATCTGGAAGTTTTTAGCAAGGTCAAAGCGAAATACGGGGTTTACTCCATCCTGGGAAACCACGATTATGGTGATTATGTGCGGTGGCCGAGCCAGGCCGATAAACAAGCCAATTTTGCCAGGCTGTGCAGCCATCACAGCGACCTGGGATGGGATTTGCTGCGCAACGAACACCGGGTCCTGGATATCAATGGAGCCCGGATCGGTATTGTAGGTGTGGAGAATTATTCGGCCCGACTTCAGTTTGCACGGTACGGTGATTTGAAGGTAGCGAATGAGGGTTGTCCCGAAGTGGATTTCAAATTATTGCTTTCCCATGATCCCAGTCACTGGCACTATGAGGTGACCAAAGATTACCGTGATATCGGACTGACCCTTTCAGGACATACGCATGGTGCACAATTTGGGATAGAGATTCCCGGTTTTAAATGGAGCCCCATTGAATATATTTACAAGGAGTGGGCTGGCCTGTATCAGGATGGGGAACAGTATTTGTATGTAAACCGTGGATTTGGCTTTTTGGCATATCCCGGCAGAGTCGGTATCTTACCGGAAATCACCTGCCTGGAATTACAGGCGGTTTAAGCACCAGGCCAGATGCCGGACTAAATTAAAGAGCTATTGACTTTCTATGAGAATTGTTGTTTTATGCTTGTTTGTGCTGACTCTTGTTTCCTGTAATCGGGATCCCCATGTTTCATCAGCAATGGTAGTCGGGGCCTGGGAAGTAGTTAGTGCAGAACGTAACGGGAAAGAAACGGAAACGTTGAACGGTGCTTATTTTGAATTTGGCGATAACGGCACGATGACTTCAAATTATCTGGGTGAAGACGAGACATCGCTCTTTTCAGTCAACGATGCGATGATCAAACAGGTCCGGCCCGATCAGAGTGAAATAGATTTTAAGGTTGAAAAAATGATCCCGGATACCATGATCCTGGCAACCAGTATCCAGACCATACCATTCCGGTTTGTGATGCGCAAGATCAATTCTGAACACGAGGCCAATTAAAACGGACTCTGCATCCATTCCAGGCGTCCCTCTTGCAGGAAGAAAAAGAATACGAATACCAGCAGGGGTATCAATCCGACAACGGCCATCAGCCAATAGTACCAACGGGGCACCGATGACCGCTCCACCCATTCAACGATCAGGGAAATCACCAGAATACCGGTACACAATGCGGGAATGATCCAGGAGAGTAAAGAAGCAGCATATTCATTCAGAAACCACAGACCGATGAGCAGAATAGCCTCAGCAATGCCTACCTCCAGAAGGATCAAACGATGTGATGCATTCAATGGTTTCTGCTTTATGGCCTGAAGGTAGTACATTTGCCGGTGTACAATCACAGGCCTGCGCATTTTCCGATAAATATTACATTTGCACCTCAAGACGTTCTAAAAAAGCGCCATGACGAAAAACTTATTGATAGTCGAGTCTCCAGCAAAAGCCAAAACCATTGAAAAATTTCTCGGTAAGGATTTTACCGTTAAATCCAGTTACGGACACATCCGTGATCTGGCCAAAGGAGATAAAGGCGTCAACATCGAGAAGAAATTTGAACCCACCTACACGGTTTCTCCAGAAAAGAGAAAGGTAGTCAAGGAGCTGAAAGACTGGGTGAAAAAGGTTGACGAAGTCTGGCTGGCGACGGACGAAGACCGGGAAGGGGAAGCCATCTCCTGGCACCTCTGCCGTGTCCTGGACCTGGATGAAAAGCAGACCAAACGGATCGTTTTTCGCGAGATCACCAAACCTGCCATTCAACAGGCCATAGAGACTCCCCGACATGTGGATGTCAATCTTGTGAATGCTCAGCAGGCACGCCGGATCCTGGACCGGCTGGTCGGGTTTGAACTTTCCGAATTGCTGTGGAGAAAAGTCAAGAACAAATTGTCCGCCGGCAGGGTACAATCGGTTGCGGTAAAACTGATCGTCGAACGGGAGCGGGAGATAAACCAGTTTGACAGTTCGGCGTACTTTAAAGTGAAGGCTCACTTTACAGTCAAGAACGGTCAGGGAAAGGATGTGGAGCTGGTAGCGACCTATACGGATAATTTTAATTCTGAACCGGAAGCCAGGGCCTTCCTAGAAAAATTAAAGGCCAGCCAGTATACCATTCATTCCATTGAAGTTAAACCTGCTTATCGCAAGCCGGCACCTCCGTTTACGACATCAACGCTTCAGCAGGAAGCAAGCCGGAAGCTGGGCTTCTCGGTAAGCCGAACCATGATCGCTGCTCAGCGGCTCTATGAAGCGGGACATATCACCTATATGCGGACGGATTCGACCACGCTCAGCAACCTGGCGCTTAGTCAGATCGCCGGTCTGGTCGAAAGCCAGTATGGGAAAGAATATGTAAAAACCAGGCAGTTCCGCAGCAAACAGGAACTGGCTCAGGAGGCCCACGAAGCAATACGGCCTACCTACGTAGAAAATGAAAGCGTATCTGGCGATCGTGACCAGGTCAGGCTATACGATTTGATCCGTAAGCGGGCAATGGCATCTCAGATGGCCGACGCCCGGCTGGAGAAAACCATCGTAGATATTGCCATCTCCAATCTTCCCGGAAAATTTTTTGAAGCCGAAGGTGAAGTATTGAAATTTGATGGATTCTTAAAGGTATATCTGGAATCCAAGGATGATGAAGAAGAGGACGATCACGGCAGCATGCTGCCTCCCCTGAAGGTAGGTCAGATCCTCAGTTGCAATTTCATCGATGCCACCCAGCGCTATACCAAACCTCCGGCAAGATATACCGAAGCCGGATTGGTAAAAAAACTGGAAGAATTGGGTATTGGTCGTCCCTCCACTTATGCTCCAACCATAACCAAAATTATGGAAGAAGGCCGGGGATATGTGGTTAAGGATAGCCGGCCGGGGGTGGAACGTCCCTATGCTGTCCTCACACTGGTAAACGGACAAATCAAAAGTGAATCGAAGTCTGAAATTACCGGTGCCACCAAAGACCGTTTGTATCCAACGGACATGGGCATGGTTGTCAGTGATTTTCTCTCGGAGCATTTTGAGAAGATCATGGATTATGGTTTCACTGCCGATATTGAAAAAGAATTTGACCAGATAGCATCCGGCTCGCGCGAATGGCGCTCCATGCTGGAGCATTTTTACGACCCATTTCACGAACTGGTGGAGCAGACACTGGAAAACGCCAACCGGGCTACAGGAGAACGTATTCTCGGTACGGACCCTGCCAGCGGCCTGACGGTATCTGCCCGGGTGACTCGTTTTGGACCGGTCATTCAGATCGGTTCACGCGAAGAAGTGGGTGAAGAGGGCAAGCCGCAGTTCGCCAATTTGCGAACCGGAATGTCCATTGAGACCGTGACACTGGATGAGGCATTGGACCTCTTTAAACTACCGAAAACCATGGGCAATTTCCGGGATCAGGAAGTTACCGTTGGCGTAGGTCGTTTTGGACCATATGTTAAATGGGGTGAGACCTTCATCTCGTTGCCACGGGGTACCGATCCGTTGAAGGTGGATCAGGAGGAAGCTGAACGTGTCATCCATGAACGTATCAACCAGGATGCACCATTTGGCAGTTATCAGGGTAAACCGATCACGAAAGGTAAAGGCCGTTTCGGTCCTTTTGTGAAATGGGAAGACCTCTACGTTAATGTGCCCAGGAAATATTCGTTGGACACCATCACCGAAAAGGAAGCCATAGAGCTGATCAAGGCAAAGGTGGAGAAAGAGAATAATCGGTATATCCAGCAATGGCCGGAACAAAAACTCAGCATTGAAAATGGCCGGTGGGGTCCATTTATACGTCAGGGCCGTGCGATCATTAAGATCCCCAAGATCGATGGTGAAAAGGTTGATGCTGAAAAAGCAAAATCACTTACACTTGAGCAAGTGTTGACCATCGTCAAGGAAGCCCAGAAATAAACTTGCCCTATTCTTTCCGGGCTACCTCAACCCATCCACCCGGTACCGTTGCCTGGATCGAATGGTCATACATGGCTTCTACCAACTGAGTAGGCAACCGGAATCGACCGGCATACGCGGCATGTACCAGTATCGTAAAGGTTTTGGACTGCCCGGCATCAAGATCAAAGAAGGTATCTACACGGTCATCACGGATATCCTGATAATCGTAATTCAGTTCTGTGGTTGCATCGATGGCGCTCAATCTTACCGGTAATATTTCCCAGCCGGACGGAACACCGATGGTAAGGGCCAGATCCCGTATCATTGAGCGAAGCCCGGTTTGATGGGTTACTTTCGCTACGATCTTAAAGTCGGTTCCTTGTTTGATTTGTGCCGGATCCAGTGGTTTGCCGTCGAGATCCAGATAACTGATATTCAAACTAACTTTCTGAGCAAGTTGCATTTGCGGTTCATCAAGCGGTTTCCCGGTAATGATCCATTTTGCAAACAGGGTCTTTTGCCCGTTGTTTTGTACGGATATTTGGTTAGTTGAGAGCTGAGAGGGTGACAATTCATAAACAAATAGTGGCCGCTCAGACTGGATGTTTTGTGCTGTTTTCCCTTGATACTGAACGGTTGCATTCATGCCTCCACTGCTGGATTTGTCATCAAGGTAATAACTGGTAACCGCTTGCAAAGCATAAGCCAGGGATTGGGTTGAATACCATTTGGCGGAATTTAATGCTTCGGCCACGGTCTTGGCCATGGCGGCTGCGTCGTTTTCCATTCCGATGATGCGAAGTGCATCCAGTAAGAGCGCCTGGTCGCGAAGCTCGTCGCCATAGGTGCTGCTCCAGTCTGGGCTGGCCAGAACAACCGGTTTTTTACCTGTCAGCATTTTGGTTGCTTCCCTGACCCTGCCTGCCAATGCATAGCTTGCAGCCAGCCGGTAAAAGTCCTGTGGAGTTATCGCCGTGGATTCCCGGAGCCGGTTCATGGACCCGACGTCCGGATCACCTGCAAGGGCCAGTGTGTATAGACGGTAGATCTGTATGGAGCTGCCATAAGCATAACCACCTGTTGTCTTTTCTTGCGATGGACTCCAGGTATTGCTCCACCGGCGTTGGATCTTCTTCCAGCGATCCATCATATTGGACGGAACCGGGTATCCCAGGCTTTTAGCCAGCAATAAAAAATGACCTACATAGGAGGTTATGTATTCGTCCATATAGGTGGCCCCGGGCCAGAATGTGAAGCCCCCGTCTGCATGCTGAAATTGCTTGAGGCGGTCAATGGTGGCCAGAACATTGGTTGTAATCGATGCTTTTTGTGTCGGGGAAAGGTCTGCCAGTTCAGATAAATACAGCTGTGGAAATGCACTTGAAGTGGTCTGTTCCGCGCATCCATAAGGGTAGTGGATGAGGTACTCCAGCCGTCGTTGCAGGTTAAGCGCCGGCATCGTTGACAGCTCCAATGTTGCTGTATTGGTACCGTTCATCCCTGGCAATTCAGTTTGCAGAAGCTGGGTTCCTCCGGCCTGAATGATGGCCTCCGAAAGCCTGGTCAGATAAGGATTGGGATTCTTGACCGGAATGGTAAGGGTTTGAATCGCTTTTTCAGACCCATGTTTCGCTTCGATGGTCAGGGTGCTTTGCCCTATTTGGTCTGCAACGGTAAATGAGAAATCTGTTGCGGCATCACCGGGCTGTGAAATGTTCATGGATGCATCTGAACGGGTGAAATGAATCAGCGGCGATGAGGCACTGACATTGACCTGCGTAGCTCCCAAAGCTTTATCACTGGCAAATAAATTGACCGGCAAATACGCTTCTTCACCAGGACTTAACTTGCGGGGTGCGGTGGCCAGAACCATCAGGGGCTGTTCGACCTTAACTGCCTGCTCTGCGTGACCGTAGGCTTGTGCTTCACTAGCGGCAACCACCATGATCCGGACCGAGCCAATATAATTGTGGATGGTCACCTCATGGGAATTGGTTTTTCCGGGAGCGCAGGTAAAGGGGCCCAGCACGCGGACAACAGGTTTGAACCGCATTTCCTGATTTCCCGGGTTTACGGTTGCAGCGCCGTCACCTCCTATAGCCAATAGCCGCCCACCCTGAAAAAAGGATGCGATGACCTGATCGTAAACATCCCAGGTCTGGACGCCCAAAGCTTCTTTACGGTTGAAAAATAAATACGGATCCGGAGTTGAATACGAGGTCAGATCCAGTAATCCTTCATCCACGATAGCCACCGTGTACTGCATTTCCCGTTTGGAACCTTCGTTAACTTTGATAGTGAATGGTACCTCGGGCCGGACCGATGCGGGGGCGCTAACGACCGGATCAAGACGCCTTTCCGGATAGTAGACCTCCACCGGAATGACACCAAAGCTTCTGATGGGCAGGTCATTGTCCCTTACCGTGCCTTGCAGCAATACCACCGAGATGTAAGCAAAAGGCGCATAGGAAGCCAGGGCAGGTATCCGGATCTTTTGATTGCCGGTAGAAGCATCAAACCATTGGGCACTCAGGACTTTGTCCTGGCGCTCTACCGTGATCAGGACTTTTCCTGGATGGCTGACCGGAATTTCCACCTCGATCTGGTCGTCTACTTCATAACGTTTTTCATTGGTTTGTAAGGTCAGGTAGGAGGTGCCGCTGTGTTCGTCATCATCCCAGGGATAACCCACATAAAATACGTCACCTGCACAATGACCGCTGGCATTATCACAGACCCGGATAAAATATCCCTGCGTTTGATCAGGCGTCCAGCTGATCGAGGCTTGTCCATTGCGATCAGTCGTCACCTGGGTGGAAAAAATGGCGGTTTCTTCGTTCCCGTTGGAATAGCGATAAAACCGGTCGTCGTCACTTTCGTACCACCAGGACCAGCCCACCTGGTATATGGCTACATCCAGTTTCCTGCCAGGCAAAGCTTTGCCGGATGCATCCGCGTTAATGACCGATATTTTAGCTTCCTTACCTTTATCAAACCGTTTGGAACCATATTCATCTGCCGGAATGAGGATTCCGGCATAACTGGAATAAGGGCTGATGATGCGGGTGAGATACCGGGTGCTGAAATCGCCACTCTGTTCAAAGACCCGGGTGATCAGCTCTGCCTTGACCATACCGCCGACAGCCTGATTAAAGTTTGTTTTTACGTCGAATGATGTCTGACCTCCGTCATTCAAGGTGCCGTCAAACAATACGGTTT
Organism: Lewinellaceae bacterium; assembly: GCA_020636135.1. Lineage (NCBI taxonomy): Bacteria > Pseudomonadati > Bacteroidota > Saprospiria > Saprospirales > Lewinellaceae > Lewinellaceae bacterium. The sequence goes on along the minus strand of JACJYK010000001.1, from coordinate 3,555,850 downwards.
CATCCGATATGGCGTTGGAACGTCTGCCGGGGTCATCAAAATTGTACTGACTAAATCCGGGAATCACCGTTTGCATAGGCCTTGTGGACAGCTCCACTTTCGCATCAAGATTTCGGGCCGGTGAGCCAAAAAGCCATGACGCCTTTAGCGTGATGGGCGTATTGGCTGCCAGAATGTCTTCCGGCAAACCTTCAAGCTCCATTTTGATCCGGTTCGGTTTGATGGTTTCGATCTTTACCGTTTTAGCAAAAATTGCTCCTCCCGCACGAACGGTTACTTCCCAGTTTCCAGTAGGTGCATCCGGTGAGGTAACCAGTTGTATGGGATAGATCGGACCCGAGTGGTCGAGTTGCGTCTTTTCCTGTACGAGTTTACCCTGGGGATCCATCAAGCTTACCCGGAGAGGATAATTTTCAGGCAGGCTGGTCGAGGCATTTTCCATGATGGCGTGCAGGAAGAGAGTGTCGCCAGGGCGCCAGACTCCTCGCTCACCATAGATAAAACATTGCAAGCCATCAGCCCGGGTCACGCCGCTGACATCGAATTGACTAAGGGAAATGGACTGGCCTGGAAGTAAATTGAGGTAGGCCTGGTCCTGATTAAGTTTAGCCGTGATAAATACAGGCAGGTGGTCCCCATCAGAGGTATAGCGCGCAAAGCCATCCGCATCGGTACGTAAACTGGTTATTTCCTGCTGGGCAAAAGTGTATAGCCGCAGATCTACATTTGGAAGCGGTTTTCCAGTAGGCAGATCGGTGGTGACGACGAACAATTCACCATCGTCACTGCGTTTAGCCAACAATCCTATTTGGGTTGCCAGTAAAGTCTGTTGCAGGAAATGCTCATCGTTGTAGAAGGCCGGCCGACAAGGGTCATCACGCTCGTCCCAGAAATTTGGATAATAACCCAGGGCACCAAAATAGCCATATTCCCAGGGACTTTGCAGTGAGGGATCTATTTCAGAAATCCAATCCATGGTGCATGCAGTCCGTGCATATTCCGGCCGGAAACTCAGCCGGATCTGGTAGAATGCATGAGGTTGTTCGGCGAAATAGGGGGTGAGATCAACCTGATATGTCGTCCAGGTATCCAGTTCAGGGGTATTCACTTGCTTGGTAAGATCGAGTGTTACCGTGCGCATCCTGTCTGCAACCCGGTCCAGTTCATTATTTCCTGACAAGGTATTCACCTGGAGAAATTGTAAAATGTTGGATTCGTGGACCTGATAAATTTCCACATCTATTTTGTTCAAGGCGACCGCTTCAAACTGGAAGAGGGCCTGATTGGTCTGAGGTATGATGGCGCCTTTGCTCAGGAGATGAATAGCAGGTGCCACAGCATCAAAGCGCACCTGAAGGGTTTGAGAGGTGCCAAACCGGTTTTTGCTGACATTCTCTACGTTGCCATCAATGACCAACTGCTGGACGTCTTTGATGTTTTTATCCGGATAGAGCCACAATTGATTTCCATCGGTCTGGTAACGGTAGTTCAGATCCTGACCTTGCAGGTACACCAGACCTGTATAGTCCTGACCTGTATTGAGGGGATCGGAAAAAGTGATTTTAACGGAGGGGGGACTACCTGCTTCCACGTTGGCTCCCAGTACGATAAACGCTCCTTTGGCTGGTACATCGATGGTGAGTTTGCCCTGGTCCGGAGACTGGATCTCCTTACCGCTCCAGGCAAGTGTTACAACGCTCGCGGTATTTTCGCGTTTGATTCCTTCGATCAGGAAGGAATGATACTGCCCCTGATGTTGCCAGTTGATTGCCAGCGGTGTGGTACCCTGACTAGCAGTTATCAATTCTTCTACGGCAGTGCCTGATTCCGGTATGGCCAGTTGTACGCTACCGCCTAATGCCATATTATCCGCATCCAGGACATCCGGAACGGTCAATCCATTGGAGATGACAGACATATGCTGTTCCTTCACGCCGAATGTCAGCTGGGTACGATCCTGTCCGGTCAACGTATTGCCAAAAAGTTGACGCATATTCAATTGCATGGTGATGGTCCCGCCTTTCGGCCACGCCGGATCCGGGCTAACCTGAATTTCCAGGCTGTCCAGAGCTATGGCGTGAAATCCGGTTCCGCCTGTAAGGTGAATGGAAGAAGCCACCTGGTCCACAAGAAAACCTTGCTTAAAACGGATCCTGATCGGCTGGTCCGGGTTAACTGGCCCGGAGGTATATTGTACAATGAGTGGATGGGAGCTCTCAACTCCGGTGGGGCTGGATTGTTTCTGGCAGGCGTATATCAGGAAAAAGAAACCGAGAAGGAGGGGTTGCGCCAAGAATTTCATAAGCTAGATTTACCTAATAAAAGTAGCGTTTTTTCAGTGGCGGGTTTTAAAATCCTTGCAGTCAAGTGTTGTCTGATGGATCCAAACCAAGCGTTGAAGAAATATCACTACGGTTGAGAAACCATACTTCGTAGATCCGTATTGTGTACAATCCTTAAAATTGTCAGCAGCCTTTATTCAAGGGGCTATTTCGGTGATTTATGTATCTTGAGAAGCAAAGAAAACAGGCTGGAATGAAGCGGATTATTTCTCTATTTGGATTGGTATTATTCCTGTTAAATACCGGGTGCCGCCAGGCATCCCCGGTGTGGGGTGGATATACGATTAGTAAGGTAGCTCAGGATAAACAGGGAATGGTCGTGAGCGCCCATCCGGTTGCTTCCCAGGTGGGCACTGAAATCCTGAAGGCGGGAGGTAATGCGGTAGATGCAGCGATTGCAGTTCAGTTTGCCCTGGCGGTAGTCTACCCGGTTGCGGGTAACATCGGTGGTGGTGGGTTTATGCTCATTCGTCAGGCAGATGGACATACCGACGCATTGGATTACCGGGAGAAGGCTCCTGCAGCCGCTGGCCGGGATATGTATCTGGACAGTACGGGGGCAGTCATTCCCGGACTCAGCCTGAATGGCCATCTTGCATCAGGGGTTCCGGGTAGCGTGGATGGTATGTTGGAAGCTTTTTCACGGTATTCCCAGTTGAAAGATTTCAAAAAGCTGATTCAGCCGGCAATCGACCTGGCAGAAAAAGGATTTCACCTTACCGAAAGACAGGCGAATAATCTTAATTCAGCCAGGGAATCATTTACCAAATACAATACGACCAAACCGATATTTGTACGCGACTCAGCCTGGAAGGAGGGAGACCTGTTAATCCAGCCGGACCTGGCTCAGACGCTGATCAGGATAAGAGACCAGGGACGCGATGGCTTTTATGCCGGTAAAACAGCGGACCTTATCGTGGCCGAGATGCAAGCCGGTCATGGCATCATCTCCCATCAGGATCTGCAGGATTATCATGCACAATGGCGCAGTGCGCTTGTTGGCGATTACCGTGGGTATCAGGTGATCACGATGCCTCCTTCTTCCAGCGGCGGGATTGCATTGTTGCAGTTGCTGGAATCGGTCGAGACCTTCCCGCTGGCTGATTATGGTTTTCAGTCGACGGAGGCCGTTCATGTTATGGTTGAAGCGGAACGCAGGGTATATGCTGACCGGGCCGAGCATTTGGGAGACATGGATTTTTACCCAGTGCCTATCAATGGCCTGATCGATCCGGCATACAATCAAGCGCGCATGAAAGACTTTGACCCGGTGCACGCTACCCCCAGCGATGCCATATCCGCCGGGACACCCGCACCGAAAGAAAGTGAACAGACCACCCATTTTTCAGTGGTGGATAAAGACGGCAATGCCGTCGCGGTGACCACCACCCTCAATGGCGGTTACGGATGTAAGACCGTGGTGGCCGGAGCCGGCTTTTTGCTCAATAATGAGATGGATGATTTCTCTTCCAAGCCCGGTGTGCCGAATATGTTCGGACTGGTAGGTGGGGAGGCAAATGCCATCAGTCCCGGCAAACGCATGCTCAGCTCGATGACCCCCTCGATCGTCGCCAAAGACGGAAAACTGTTCATGGTGGTCGGATCGCCGGGAGGCTCCACCATCATCACCTCCGTCTTCCAGATGATTGTTGATGCGGTAGACTTCGGGATGACCATGGATGCCTCTGTCCAGTCCACCCGCTTTCACCACCAGTGGAAGCCCGACTTTGTCTTCCTGGAGCCCGACTCCTTGCCCGCAGCTACCATGAAAGGACTACGGGAAATGGGTTACGAACTGAACATACGTGGCAATATCGGCCGGGTGGATGCGATTATGCGCCAGCCTGACGGCACCCTGGTAGGTGCTGCGGATACCCGGGGAGATGATCATGCAGAGGGGTATTGAGGATTTGAGATTGAGGATTTGAGATTGAGGATTTGAGATTGAGGATTTAAGATTTCGGATTTGAGATTTCGGATTTGAGGTGAGGTGTGAAGTCTGTATTATACCTATTAGCTAGCTACCTTTTCAGGAGAAAGAAGGTTGTGTCTGTCTCATTGTTTTCGCTATCCGTGATAATACAGATAGGAAACCTAAAATGGATGGTGGACAATGCCCAAATTAGGTCATTTCTAATTCATTAAGCAAGACTGGAACATCGTATAAACCTTTGGAACAATAGCTAAAGAAAATATTGTGTGGATCCAGTTACTTTATCCGTTGGATAACAAGCTGATTTGCAGGGAATGAAAATTCATTGTAACTTATTTACTTTCAAGGTATTTCTATGTCTTATTGAGGGGTTGAGTTAGAGGCTTGTATCATGCCTAAAGTACCAACCATGAAAATTTTACTACGCTGGCGGATTCTACTTACTGTTTATTGTTTAACAGCATTGCAGATTTATGGACAAGAAGTAATATCTCGAACTCGGGAAGAGGTGTTGCAATCCCATCTGGTATTTGAAAATTTTAGCCAGTCAGACGGACTACCTGAAAAGAAGGCATGGCAAATGATCCAGGATCATCTTGGGCTCATTTGGATGGCTACGGAAAGTGGATTGGTTCGATACGATGGGCAATATTTTCGATTATTCGAAATTGTACCTGGTGATAATACTTCCGGAATTAACTCTTTGTCCGGAGTTATAGAAGATCACAATGGTGAATTGTGGGTAAGCACAGGTTCAGCTGGGGTTTGGAGATTTAATCCGGAAGAAGAACGATTTAGCCCGTTTGTTTTGGATTCCTCCAAAGGAACATCGTTAACAATATTTGAAGTTCTGGAGGATAAAAACAATAACCTATGGGTACGTTCCCGATTTGATGGTTTGTATCGCATTAATCCTCCACGAGATTCGGTAAGTCATTATGTGGTGGATTTAAGCCCGGATGGAGTTCCGGTTTCTTTGTTCGGTTTTTTTGAGGACTCACATGGAAGAATTTGGATAGGTGCCTTAGGGAATGAAAAGGGAGGCCTTTATTTATTAAACCCGGATGATGGAACAGCGGAACAAATCAGTTATCCATTTATGGGCTCATTTAGTGAAGCTGTAAACGGATTCGCAGAAGATGATAAAGGATATATTTGGATGGCAACATGGGGAGGTATTTACCGGATCGATCCCGTATCGTTAAAAGTAGACAGCCTAGATATTCCAATCATCAAATCAAATGCAATTCTGGTTTGGGATATTCATATCGATCATAACCAGAATATTTGGTTTGCATCAAGAGTTGGACTGTTTTGCTTTAACCCAAAAAAAAATGCTTTCAGTCACTTCCAATTCGACCCACTGAACCCGCACAGTCTGCAAAATAACAAGACCTTTTCACTCATGGAAGATGACCAGGGTAATTTATGGATTTCGACCACAACTGGTATTTCCAGAATTCCTCTGTATCATAATCAAATATATTTTTTAAGTTTAAATCAAACCGTTGAAGACCAAAAAACACTTTCCTTTGATGGGGGAATTAATAAATTAATATTTGATAATAGTGGTAACCTTTGGGCTGCAACTCAGAGCGCTGGGACTTTTGCCTATAATTTAACAACTGACCAATATCAGAACTTCCTGCCCGGTGGATTGTCATACAATGTGCAGAAGGATGATCGGGGTGTTATGTGGGTTGTTGCTAGTTCAGGTGTTTTCTATTATGACGATGATAATAATAAAATGGTGTTCATTGCTGATGATTATCCACCCATAAGCAATGATAGTGTCGGTGCGGAAGCCCTGTGGGTTAAAAACAGTAAGGAATTGTGGTTTTTTGAGCCGAGTGGATTATACCAAATAAAACTGCAACCTTTTCAAATAAATCTGGCGCTTTCACACAAACAATGGGAGGCGAACCATATTTCAATGATCCCAATGGCCTTGCTTGGCGATTCAGAAGATCATTTTTTCCTTACCGGAGGTTCCAGTGGTCTCGTTTGGTTTGACGCCTTGAATGGGAGCCTAAAACAGTTTCCGGAATTTGGAAATAGTATTTTGGTGGGCAGTCATGTTCCGCACTTTTATATTGACAATAGAGACAGACTGGTTATTCCATTCCAGAATCAAACTAATTTTTATTATGTCGATGATCAGGGGAACTTAATACTCCAAGCTAGTTTTCCAAACGTGGTTGGAGCTGTTCATCAGGATTTATCCGGTAATTATTGGAGCATTGAATCGGATAAAATCACCAGGCTTGATCCGGATCGTGAAATGATGGAGGCATTCAATATTCGAGGATTGCGGTCATCACTGGATGGCTCCTTCTCGTCCGATAGTCTTGAATATTTATATTTGGGCACCTCGGGTGGAATATATGTGGTGAATCCTTCGAATTTCAAGCACATTTCGAATAAGTATGAATTATTATTTTCTGATCTGAGGATAAAAAACCATTCTGTCCCAATCGCAGCAAATTCTTCAGATACGCTGTCGTTCACATTACCCAAATCAATGCTCTATCTGAAATCGCTTACTTTGCCCCATAATATGAATGATTTTTCCATTGAGTTATCTTGTCTGGATTATAGTATCTCGAGAAAGGTCCGATATAAATACCAACTCACTGGGTACCAAAAAGACACGGTTTTTCTCAAACCTGGAGATAATCAGGCAGTATTCACTAATTTATCGCCAGGCAATTTTACATTAAAGGTATGGGCAACCGATCAGGAAAACCAATGGAGTAACCAACCAAATTTACTACCTATACAAATTTTAGCTCCCTGGTATTGGAGTTGGTGGTCAAAGCTGCTTTATTTATCAATATTGATAAGTTTGATTTTTGTCTTTTATTCTTATCACATCGGCCGCCGATTGGCCAGGGCAGAAGCCCAACAGATGCGCATCATAAATACGATGCAATCACGGATGTACACCAATATTACCCATGAATTTCGCACGCCGCTTACTGTTATTTCTGGAATGGTAGATCAAATTTTGAAAGAGCCTGAAATTTGGTTTCGTGATGGATTGGCGATGATTAAAAGAAATACTGGTCAGGTACTGGATTTGGTAAATCAGATGATGGATTTGGCCAAGATTGAATCTGGAAAATTAAACCTTCACTGGATACAGGGAGATCTGATTGCATACATTAAATATTTAAGTGAAACCTATACAGCATTAGCGAGTCAATGTGATATTCAATTTCATCTGATTGCCAATAATTCCAGTTTAATGATGGATTTTGATCCTGATAAATTCCAACTCATTCTTACCAACCTGGTTTATAATGCCATTAAATTTACCGATCCTGGTGGCCAGGTGTATTTAATAGTTGAGCAGGATTCTGAGAGTAGATTGGATAAGAATTGCATTATTCATTTGAAGGACACGGGTATTGGTATTGCCGAAGAAGGATTGTCGAAAATTTTCAACCGGTTTTATCAAACCGATGATTCTTCAACAAGAAAGTATGGAGGGACTGGAATTGGACTTGCTTTGGTAAAGGAATATGTGACATTGCTTGGTGGCAATATTTTGGTTAATAGCAAGTTGGGTGAAGGAACGCAATTTACTATAATTATTCCAATTCATCATAACGCCAAAATAAAGGAGAATCAATGGAGTACAGCAAATTCTGGATTTTCCGGTCTTGCTCCCCATTTAGAGTTAAGGAGTGCAGAAAGTAGCAGTGAAGCCAATCTGGACTATCCATTGGCATTAATAATAGAGGATAACCCCGATGTGCAAACCTATATTTCAGGCCTACTTAAAACCAAGTATCGAGTCATAACTGCACCGGATGGTGAATCTGGCGCTGATAAGGCATTTAAGCATATTCCAGATATCATTATTTCAGATATCATGATGCCCAAGAAAGATGGTTATGAGTTGGTAGATGCCTTGAAAACAGATGAAAGGACGAGTCACATTCCGATCATTCTTTTGACTGCAAAGGCGGATGAGGAATCCAGACTGGAAGGATTGTTAAAAGGAGCTGACGCATTCTTAACAAAGCCATTTAATCCCAAGGAGTTGGAGATAATCATTTCTCAGCAATTGAAAATTAGAGAACAATTACAAAAGAGCTTGGCTCAAATTGACCAGTTGAGAGAAATTAAACCCCAACAAATCAACGAAGTGGAAGAAAGGTTTATCCGAAAAATTCATTTGGTTTTGGAAACTAACCTGGATAGTGAATCATTTGGTGTTCCAGAGTTGTGTCAGGCACTTGGTATCAGCAGAACTCAACTTCACCGTAAGTTAAAGGCGATATCCAACTCGTCCACATCCCAATTCATCCGGAATTACCGTATGCAAAAGGCAAAGGAATTGTTGTTAACCACGGATATGAATGTTACGGAAGTTGGGTATGCAGTAGGATACATTAATCGTAGCCATTTCTCTCAGGATTTTGTCCAGGTTATGGGTCAACCACCTAGCAGTTATAAAAAGTAATGAACTCGCATTTACTGATATGTTTAAAAGATCTATTTTGTAACTATTACTAATAAAAAGGAACATATTCATTCATTTTCCTAAAAAATTGGAACAATAAATAACCTGTAAACACTCGAATCATAGCACATTGCTAGCAACTTCGCTGGCGGAGGATATTTTAAGTCATATTAAAATCCTCAATTATGAAGTGTGCATTTATTTTGTTACTCCTACTTACCTCAGTAGGAAGAAGGTATCCCATAAACTTAGATACCTTAAAATATGAAATTGTAGGTAAACTAGTCGTTGTTCATGCCAAAGTAGATGGTAATTATGGTAATTTCATTCTAGATACCGGAATTCGCGATCTCGTTTTGAATTCTAAATATTATCAGGGTAAAAAGAGTAACAGTTACATTCAAGGAATCAATGGAGTTAAAGCAGAATCAGAGTTCTGTTACGTTGATTTTTCATTTAACTCTATTGAGCTATCCTCATTTTATGCCTTAATTACAGATTTGCATTTGATTGAAAAGAAAATAAAGAGGCCAATATTGGGCTTAATTGGCACTAAAATATTTAAGGATGGTACCCTGATACTGGATTATTCTCGAAATCATATGATTTTTATCAATGGTAAATCTTATTCTCAGAAATCCAATGGATATTCAGTGAAATTTCAGTTTAATGGTTTAAATCCTTATATCGTAACGACACTCAATGGGAAATCCTATAGATGGAATTTAGATAGTGGTGCGTCTATTAATGTCTTGGACGAGCATTGTAATCAAGATTTAAGAGATTTTCTTGTACAAAGTGGTAAGATAAGACTGATTGCATTTGGTTCCGGGGGTATTATAAAAGAACACGCATTTATTCGGAATTTGCCAATTGCATTGTGGATCCTTGATCCAATGGAAACGGTAATTTCGCAGTTAAATGATTATAATCTCAGGCACCCTGGTAAGAACTCTGATGGGATACTTGGATATGAATTTTTGAGGCAAATGACTGTTGCCATAGACTTTCGCCATAAGGATGTTTACCTTTTTCCGAAAGAAAACCAGTTGATTGCATTTTACCTTAATAGATTGTTTACATCAACCTTGCTATAAGGTATTAAATGGATTCTTATCCCCTTATCAATATTCTGAGTATTCCGTAGGGTACAAGAGCCAGATGTCGGCGTGGTTGACGTTATGCTCATAGTGCGGATTGGCGATCAGGTCCTTCCATTCCGGTGAGCCGAAAAAGGCATCCCAGTGGTCTTTGCGGCTCGTCGAATCGGCATACGTGGTCATGTACATCAGGTTCGGCATGCGAGAGCCGGAAACCACCTGTCCATAAAATACGGCATTGCAACCTAACCGGTCAAATAACCGGACTTCACCACCGGCATTGAACATTTCGATCTTATTTTCACCATAGGCTTCCGTAGGAGATTCATAGCTACGCAATTCGTAGATACGATCAGCACGAGGGCCCTGAAGATCAGGCATTTTCATTTCTGGCCAGTCCGGAAAGGCATGCAAAAGAATGGATTCAAACCGTAGATAGGGCGGCATATCGTAAGAGGCACCCCGATAACCTGAGCCGTTGGCCAGGTAGATGCTGTCGTTGGCTAACGATTGCTGGATGGTGTTTAATTGGTCCAGTGATGTCAATGGCAGTAATACATAGGTATGTGCCACCGTGTCAACTTCGTTCAGACGGTTTTTAAATACGCCTACCGGACCGACATGTTGACGTTTTAAAGCAGGTAATAATGCATTTTGCAAGTACTGGTCGGTCTGTCCTGCCTGCCCTTCATTGGCAAAGGTGTAAACTTGCAAATGATAATACTGCCGGGAATCTGCCTGGTTTCCTGGCATGGTTTCGGATTGCTGGCAGGCGCTGAGAGTGATCACGAATAAGATGGCGATGTAAGCTTTCATATTGGTTGGTTCTGAATACGAAACTAGGGTTTGGAATTTAAACTTGAAACGCCTAATTACGAAATCACGGTTAATGACAAAAAACTTCGTTGACAAAGGAGTCCCAAAGTATGATCTCGTGTGGAAGTACCAGTGACAACCCACGGTAGAGCAGGAGTGCGCCAAACAATCCCATGGTCCAGGGTGAGATCTTACGCAGGGTATGCCGCCAGGCAGGTTTCATTCGGGACTGAAAAGCCACCAGCGCAAAGAGCAGAGGGAAGGTGCCTAATCCAAACAACGCCATGACGCCCATACCCCAGGTGATGTGTTCGCTGGAAATGGCCAGTGCGATAGCGGCATAGACCATACCGCAGGGAATGATTCCATTAAGCATTCCAATGCCAAAATAGGAAGGCAGGCCGCCCCGGCGGATTAAATTTCCGATGCCTGTGGAGATCTTGCGTTGCGCAGGCCCGGTGATGCGGTCCAGCCAGGAAGCAGGATAGCGGACCGAAGTGAAGACACCAAGCAGGATGATTGTTCCTCCGATGATGGCGAAATATTTCTGGAAACCTGCTAATGTGATGGCCTGGCCGATCAACCCAAATAACGCTCCCAGCAGGACATACATGAAGATGCGGCCACTGTGATACACGATGCCCTGTAGCCATGCGGGACGGTCACCCTGTGCAAAAGGCAGCGCCAGGGTCAGAGGACCACACATGCCCACGCAGTGTAAACTGCCGGCCAATCCCAATATCAGGGCTGACCAAAGAATCATCAGAGTACGATTTTCTGCTCGTAATAAAAGGCTTCGTTATTGGACGTATAATCCACTTTTATGCGCCAGAGACCACCAAGCAGATCCTGGGTAGGTACAATCATACGGTTTTGTTCATCCGTCTTGACCGGCAAACTGAAATCCAGGGATTTGTTATCGGGCTTGTAAAACTGCAATGTCCCGGTGATGTCTTTATTTTCAACCGGAAAATCAATGGTTACCTGGTGTCCTTTCCGGTCAATCTCCACCGATAGCGGACTTTGTTGCTCGTTAGCTATCTTTTCATAGTGTTGCTGATAAGCCAGATCCTCTTTGTAGTAATCATCTATCACCAGGCTGTGATCGTACTGGAAGGATTTGACCAGGACGGCTACCAGTGACAATACAAATAAGACCAGAAAGATGGCAATGCCTGTTCCCCAGTTGAATTTCATGAAATATCGATTATGGTGCCAAGAAAGAGGTACTCACCTGATCTACGGTACGGTCGCCGGAAAGTACCCGCAGTTTGATCTTATTTTTTCCCGCCTGAAGTTCTGATGGTGGCAATTCTAAAAATACCGCTCCTTCTGTAACATCGTTTGGTTTTGCTAAAGGTGCGTGGCCAACCCATTTGATGCGGCCTTCGATCCCCACCAACTCAAGTTCAAGGGCCAGGGTGTCCGATGTTTTATTGACAAACTGATAGTTGTACAAGTTGCTGATGTAACCATCATCGGTCTTTTGGTACAACATCCCCGGTGTGCGCAGCAGCAATCCTTCCACCTGTGTCCGGGTGGCAAACAGGATGATCTCCAGCAATACCAGCACCCCCAGCACACTCGTATAGGCTATGGCACGTGGTGTCATGATTTTTTTAGCGCCGGTCCGCACGCCTTCTTCACTGTCGTAACGGATCAGTCCCGTCGGTCGGTTCACCTTGGTCATGACTTCGTCACAGGCGTCAATACATGCTGTACAATTGACGCATTCAAGCTGTGTCCCGTTCCGGATATCTATACCGGTAGGGCATACCTGGATGCACATTTTACAATCAATGCAGTCTCCCAGGAGGGCATTCATTTTAGCAGCTTCTTCCTCTTTTCCTTTCACAGCCTTGTGAATCTTACCGCGGGGTTCGCCACGAAGGTAATCGTAGGTGATGACCACAGAATTCTTGTCCAGCAGCACGCCCTGAAGCCGGCCGTAAGGACAGATGGTGGTACAAACCTGTTCACGCAGGAAGGCAAAGACACCATAGAATGCAAAGGAAAAGGCGATCATGGCCATGAATCCCTGCAAGTGCTTTGAAACGGGATCTTTGATAATAGCCAGGACCTGATCCGTGCCAATGATATAGGAAAGAAATGTATTGGCCACCAGGACAGCAATGCTGAAAAAGATGATCTGCTTGCTCACCTTTTTAGCCAGTTTCGACGCCGACCAGGGCGCATTGTTCAGCCTCCGTTGGGCATTGGCATCACCTTCGATCCAATATTCGATTTTCCGGTAGACACTCTCCATAAATATGGTCTGAGGACAAATCCATCCACAGAATATCCGGCCATAGATGACCGTGAAGAGGGCAATGAAGATCACCATGATGATCATCGCCAATACAAACAAATGGAAATCCTGGGGCGGAAAATAGGATCCAAACAGGATGAATTTCCGCTCCAGGATATTAAACATAAAGAGAGGATTGCCATGAACCCTGATCCAGGGCATACCAAAAAGTACTACCAGCAGGATTACCGAAACAATGGTCCGGTAATTTGTGAATTTTCCTTTTGGTTTTTTCGGGTAGATCCATACCCGTTTCCCATGTTCGTCAACCGTAGCCAGGTGATCTCTATACCAGTCATCTTCTTCTACAATTGGCAGCGGTGTATTCTCAGACATCCTCTTCTCGAATTAGTTTTGAATTACCCCGGAAGCCGGTGTTGCTCCACCGGTGCCTTCCGGATTGTACAGGTCTCCTTGAGGTGCTTTTGGATTAGGAGGATTGGTACCCTGCAAAGTTAAGATATAACTGGCAACATCCGCCATAGCTGAAGGCGATAGCTGCGTTTGCCAGGAGATCATCCCTTTTTCAGGTACACCGTATTTGATGGTGTGGAATATATCTTTGATATCTCCACCATGTATCCAGTATTTGTCGGTCATGTTAGGTCCTACGCCACCTTCGCCATTTGCACCATGACAGGCTACACAGTTTGCGGTCCAGATGTCTTTACCCTGAGCCAGGGCAGCATCATCCGTCCTAGCTGTAACATTATTTTCATCCACCAGGTTTCCCTGGGCAGCAACATATTCAGCAACTTGTTGCTTGGCCTCCTTCATGGCTATTTCGTATTCCTGCTTTGAACTCCATCCACTGCCGGAGAAGTGATAGTACCCCAGGTATACGACCGCGAAAGCGATGCAAAAGTAAAACATCCACAACCACCACGGCGGCAGCACATTGTCCAGTTCATAGATGCCATCGTAATCGTGGTCAAAAAGGATGTCTTTCTCCCTTGCCTGCGGGACGCGGTTGGTCAATCGCTTCATCAGCCGTGACCAGCCGGATTCCTGCAGTGTCTGGGCTGCTTCCGGTGCCACAGGGCTGATGCCCTGTTGTTGCAATAAATTGTACGTATACAGCTTGGTAAGTGTTTCATTGGTCCGGTAAAGGACCCAGATGGCAACACCCACGACGAGCATTCCCAGGATCAGGAACAGGTTGTCGTAGATCAATGAAAGGAAGGCGTCTCCGGTCTTACCCGGATCGCTGGCCATGGCGGCGGCGTCCTGTGCCCGGTTAACGCCCGGTGCCAGGAGCAGTATAGCCGGTAAAATGTATTTGAAGGTATGTTGATCTTTCATTTGTTATTGCTTTATGGTGGTGGAGGAAAAGGAATCTTCGTCATCATCCAAAGGCAGATGTGCCATGTGATCCAGGTATTTTTTATCCTTCCGGAAGATGAGGACCACACTCATGACAAAAATGAACATGAATGTAAGGAGTGCCAGTATGGCCATCCAATTCACATTTCCGGAGCTGTTGATGATGTATTTAAACATAATGTTAGCTTTTGAAAATGAATTAATTGGATGTTGGTACTGCACCGGAGGCCGGCTTGATGTCCGTTCCCAACCGTTGCAAATAAGCGATCAATGCTACTATTTCCTTGGTTGCCACATTCTCAGCTTCGATACCATCTTTCTTGAGGGAAGCGGCAATTTCCTCTGCCTGTTTTGCCAGATCATCATTCGCCTTCTCAGCATAACCTTTTGGATAGGGTACGCCTAAACTTTGCAGTGTTTTGATCTTGGCGGCAGTGTACGTCAGGTCCAGGTCCCGGCGGGCAAGCCAGGGGTAGGGAGGCATGATGGAACCTGCACTCATGCTTTCCGGGTCCATCATATGGTAGTAGTGCCAGCTGTCGGGATATTTTCCACCTTCGCGCTGAAGATCCGGACCGGTCCGCTTGGAGCCCCACAGGAATGGGTGGTCATACACGAACTCACCGGATTTTGAATACTCCCCATAACGTTCGGTTTCTGAGCGGAAGGGGCGGATCATCTGCGAGTGGCATCCCATACATCCTTCGCGGATATAGATGTCACGGCCCTGTAATTCGAGCGGGGTATAGGGTTTTACCGAGGCAATCTTTGGAATATTGCTTCCGATGGTCAGCATCGGGATGATTTCAACCATACCACCGATCAGGATCAGTATTGCACTGGCGATAAGCATCTGTATGGGCTTACGCTCGATCCATTTGTGCCAGTATTCGCCGGCATGAGCCACATATTCTTCTCTGGCCGGGGCTTCAGCTGCTTCATTGGCGGTCAAATGGCCGGACTTGGCAGTTTTCCACAGGTTGATCAGCATCAGGATAACCCCACTGAAATACAGGGTACCTCCGAATGCACGAATCATATACATCGGTATGATCTGGGTCACAGTCTCCAGGAAACTACCGTATTGAAGGAAGCCTTCCGGAGTAAACTGTTTCCACATCAGACTCTGGGTCCATCCGGCCCAGTACAGGGGCAATGCATAGAATACGATACCCAGCGTGGAAATCCAGAAATGGGCATTGGCTAATCTGACCGAGTAGAGTTTGGTATTATAAAGTCTCGGTATCAGCCAGTACAGAATACCAAAGGTCAGCAGGCCATTCCAGCCCAGTGTGCCGATGTGTACGTGGCCAATGGTCCAGTCGGTGTAGTGACTGATGGCATTGATGGATTTGATGGAGAGCATCGGTCCTTCAAAGGTGGACATACCGTAAGCAGCCACTGCGACCACCATCATTTTAAGAATTGGATCGTCCCGAACACGGTCCCAGGCCCCCCGCAGGGTCAACAGACCATTCAGCATACCACCCCAGGATGGAGCGATCAGCATAATGGAAAATACAGTACCCAGAGACTGTGCCCAGTCAGGCAAGGAAGTGTACAGCAGGTGGTGTGGTCCCGCCCAGATGTAGATGAAGATCAATGCCCAAAAGTGCACGATGGACAGCTTATACGAATAAACCGGACGATTGGCTGCTTTTGGAAGGAAGTAGTACATCAACCCGAGATAAGGTGTTGTAAGGAAGAAGGCTACCGCATTGTGTCCGTACCACCACTGTACCAGGGCATCCTGGACACCTGCGAATACCGGGTAGGACTTAATCCAGCTCCAGGGAAACTCCAGGTTGTTCACTACGTGCAGCACGGTGACGGTAATCCACGTCGCGATGTAAAACCAGATCGCCACATACAGGTGGTTTTCCCGGCGCTTGAGGATGGTGCCAAACATATTCAAACCGAAGATGATCCAAACCACGGCAATGGCAATATCGATCGGCCATTCCAGTTCGGCGTATTCTTTGGCAGAGGTGATCCCGAATGGCAGGGTTAATGCCGCAGATACAATGATCAGCTGCCATCCCCAGAAGTGGATCTTGGAAAGCATGTCGCTGAACATCCTTGTTTTCAGCAGGCGCTGCAGGCTGTAATACACGCCCATGAAAATGCCATTACCTACGAAAGCGAAGATGGCAGCGTTGGTGTGCAGGGGACGCAATCGGCCGAAGGTCAGCTCAGGCCCCATATTTAGCCCCGGGGTGAATATCTGGAATGCGATGAGTACTCCCACCAGCATCCCGACCAATCCCCAGACGGCTGTTGCAACGGCGAAATTACGCACGATGCCGTTGTCATAGTTGAATTGTTCGATCTTTCCCATTCCTTAAGATTTGTTAACGGTTGTAGAATTGTTATCGATAGATGATGAATTTTCAGGTTTTTTGTCGTCCCAGAGGATACGGACGCTAGGGGTGTATTCGTCATCATACTGGCCACTGCGCACAGCCCAGATGAAAGCGGCAAGAAAGCCACCTGCTACGATAAGACTTATGCCGATAAGCAAAAATATTACCCCCATGAAGCCAAATTTAGATGCAAGATAGAATGCATATATTTATTAAATGTGATGTTACTCACGTCGAAAATTGATATAAATCATCCACTTTTGTTTGGACCCAATCTGCCTGCGGCAGTTCATTTAATTTCATTGTCCTGAATAATAACGTACTGGCAGTCAGGCCATAAAGTACCATCGTTACACTGCTTATCGGCATCAGTACGGCTGCTACCAGCGGTGACAGCAATCCCTGCACGGCAAAACTCAGTCCGACCACATTATACAACAATGCCAGAAAATAAGCACCAAAAACCACCCGCCGACTTAGCCGGATGTACCGGATGAGTTGTGGAAGGTAAGGGAAAAGGCCATTGTGGATGATGGCATCGGAAGCCGGTGTAAAGTTGTTGATATCTTCCGTGATCACCATACCTACTTCACTCGCCTGTAATGCCCCGGCATCATTGATCCCGTCGCCGATCATCATCACTCGCTGATCGGTGTTCTGCAATGCCCGGATGTATTCCAGTTTATCTTTAGGTTTTTGGTTGAAAAGGATGTTGCTGGTAGCGGGAAATACGGACCGGATCCGTTTTAGCTCCCGGTCCCCGTCCCCGGAGAGGAGTGATAACTGGTAATCCCGGGAGAGGGCCTTGATGGTCTTTCTCCAGGAGGACCGGTACCTTGATTCGTACAGAAAATAACCCTGGTACAATCCATCGATGGCAACATGTACGATTTGTTTTCCCTGATGAACCTGATGCGACGCTCCGGTCCAGCTAGCTGACCCGATGCGTACCTCATGGCCATCAACGATCGCACGTACACCCAGTCCGGGCTCCTCATGGAAATCCGTAATGGTCAGCAAGACATGTGTCTGAAGGTAATGGTCCAGTTGTTGGCTTAACGGGTGGGTCGAGGCGTGGGCTACCGACCGGACCAGGGAAGCTCCCTCCTGATCCAGGGCCGTGCCCTGATACATGATGTGGTAATCATTGATGGCTGTAAGCGTGCCGGTCTTGTCAAACACGATGTGCGTCAACCGCTGGATTTCTTCGATGATCCGGGTGCTCCGCAAATACATGTTTTTATCGGCCAATAATCGCATGACATTCCCGTAGGTAAACGGGATTGCCAGGGCCAGAGCGCATGGACAGGCGATGATGAGGACGGACGTGACGGTTACCAAAGCCATATTCAGGTCCTTGCCTGACCAGTAGATGAAGGTGATGGCGGCAATGGCCAGGATCACCATCGTAAAGTAGGTGCCGATCTGGTCCGCCAGCCGGTGATCACGGGTTTCTTTCTTTTGGGTAAAAGCCCGGTCCTCCCACAGTTGCAGCAGATAACTCTGGCCCACGGCTTTGGTAACCTGAATTTCAATGGGACTGCCGATCTGCTTGCCTCCGGCATACAGGGTGTCTCCTGCGCGCTTGAAAACCGGTTCGGATTCGCCGGTCACAAAACTGTAATCGATCTGTGTTGCTGGTGTGAGCAGGATACCGTCTGCCGGGATCAATTGGTTATTCTTGATCTGAACCCGCTGTTCGGGAACGACCCTGGAAAGTGGAACGGTGATCCACCGTTCATCCTCCCAGACCGAAATGGCAATGGGAAAGTAGGATTTGTAATCCCGGTCAAACGATAAATGATGGAAGGTCTTCTGTTGAAACCATTTGCCGATCAGGAGGAAAAATACCAGGCCGGCCAGACTATCCATATAACCACTGCCGAAATGCCCGAAAATATCAATGGTGCTGCGAACGAAGAGGGCTATAATACCCAGTGTGATAGGCACATCCATATTCAACCCACCGTTTTTCACCCCTTGCCATGCCGATTTCAGATAATCCTGTGCTCCATACAGCAGAACGGGTAAGCCCAGAGCCCAGTTCAGGTAATTGAACCAATGGCTGGCCTGGTCTCCTTCAATGCCGAGGTATTCGGGAAAGCTGAGCAGCATGATGTTGCCGAAGCAGAACCCGGCC
Organism: Lewinellaceae bacterium; assembly: GCA_020636135.1. Taxonomy (NCBI): domain Bacteria; kingdom Pseudomonadati; phylum Bacteroidota; class Saprospiria; order Saprospirales; family Lewinellaceae; species Lewinellaceae bacterium. Next base: position 3,537,054 of record JACJYK010000001.1, on the reverse strand, counting down.
ACGCCCAACTGATAATATAATTTTCGGGGTACAATGGGTAATTTCTTCTCCTCCAGCTGTCCCATGTTCAGTGAAGGAGCATAGCCGATGTGTTCCAGCATTTCGGCGACCCGTCGAAGACTGACCTGGGTCGGATCGTAATGAATGGTCACTTTTTTACGCAGGAAATCAACTTGTGACAGGCTTACCCCCGGGACCAGTTTGTACAGGTGCTCCAGCAGCCAGATGCAGGATGCGCAGTGGATGGCTGGCAAATGGAACGTCACCTTGATCAGGTGACTGCTGGCAAAGTCAATGATCTTGTCCCGGATCTCCGGTTCGTCCATGAATGCATAGTCCGTGGCTTCGCGCACCCGCTGGTTGATGCCGGGAGCTTGTTGTATCTTATAATATTCCTGGAGATTGTTGTCGTGCAGGATCTGATAGACCCATTGACATCCCTCGCAGCAGAAGTCCTGATCATTATGGACGATATGCGTGGTGTCACAAGGTTCTCCACAGTGGACACAGGTTGGTTTTCGCTCTGAAACGCTGATTTCAACAGGCGATTCTTTCATGGCTGCAAAAATCTCTCGAAGATGTCTATTGAAATTTGACGGCACTCAAATTACAAAATGATTTATATCATCCGGTAATCCATGTATGGTAAATAAATTCATCGCGTGATTTTTGAATGCCTGCTCTGATGCCCTCCCTGCCTGTGATGAAAATACGAGCAAAGCCAAACTTGGCATGGTTCCGCAAGATTTCCAATTTTAAAGGCGCTCAATCGAATTTCAGGTAATAATTGAAAAAAGGCAGCATTTGCTGAGGTATCCGGCCATCCCGGGTGTAGATGCCGCTGGTGTGGGTACCAATGTATTCTTCTGCGAAATGAGTTATTCCTACATTCTCCAGGCGTTCGCTGAACATCTTGCACTGCTGCGTAAACCGTTCTCCGGAATTGCGTCCCCAGTCCAGTTTAATGGCTCGTAGTTTTTGCAAATTCTCCAGATGGCTGTCGATCATGTGGACGGGCATGTTGGCGTACCATTTCTCCAGTACCTCCGGATGGACGATCAGGCTATCTTCCTGGTATTCAAAAGGGATGTCACAATAAAAAGGAGGATTGGCCGCATCAGGTGACCACGATTTCGCCAGGGCCACGATAACCTGTCCGAAATAGGATTTTTTCAAATCTTCCACACTGTGGATGGTGGAAAGCTCCCGGTAGGTGTCACTGTTTGGGCCATACTCGCGCACGATCGTCAGCGCTCCGGGGCTTAAGGCATAGACACTGCTGAATACGTCCGGATGGTCCATGGCGATCTTCAGGGCACCGTAACCGCCCATGCTGTGGCCCGTAATGCCACGGCTGTCGCGATCTGCCAGGGTGCGGTAATGCTGATCCATATACTGAACCAGATCTATGGCCGTAAAATCTTCCCAGTTGCCGTATACCCCGGAATTGCTGTAAAAGCTACCCTGATAGGTTGTTTTCTCATCGGGTATGACCAGGATAAATGGGCGGATACGCTGCGTAGCGATGGCAAAATCGAGGATGTCGGCGATGGGCTTGAGCATGTTTGCATCGCCAAAGAACCCGTGTAAAAAATAGATGACCGGATAACGATTTATAGAAGTCTCGTAGCCCGGAGGCAGGTAGATACCTAACGCCCGGGTTGGGTGTTCTCCCATGGTATTCTCCAGACTTTTCGAATACAGGGAGTCCATTCGAACCGAACCTTTCAGGTCCTGAGCCATTCCGGTAATGGTGAACAGGATGACCAATCCGGTACTGGCGAGCCATTTTTTCATAGTTTCTGACTTTGATCGCTGAATATACACATCCGGGGATTTATTTGAATGAACAAAATGGACTGATTTGGGACAATGGGTCAGGATGGTCGAACCAGTAAATCCTAAGCGTCAGTGATTAATACCCGGGAGTATATTTTTAACTTGTGGAGACAATAAGCCATACAACATGGATCAATCTCCGGTTAACGTCAATGCTTCAGGAACTGCCTCCAACACCTACGATGCCATCGTTATTGGTTCCGGCATCAGCGGTGGCTGGGCAGCCAAGGAATTGTGTGATCAGGGCCTGAAGACACTGGTACTCGAGCGGGGGCGCAATGTGGAACACCTGATAGATTATCCGACCGCGATGCAGGGACCCTGGGAATTCAAACACCATCTCCGGATGCCAAGGGAGGTCCTGGAGGCCAACCCGGTGGTCGCCCGCTGCTATGCATTTAACGATGCCACACAGCATTTCTTCGTAAAAGATCAGGAACACCCTTACATCCAGGAAAAACCATTTGACTGGATCCGGGGCTATCAGGTGGGAGGTAAGAGCTTGTTGTGGGCCCGGCAGACGCAGCGGTGGAGCCGCTTTGAATTTGAAGGCCCGGCACGCGATGGCATTTACGAATGGCCCATTGGTTACGATGATCTGGCTCCCTGGTACAGTCATGTGGAGCGATTTGCCGGGATAAGCGGTAATTACGACGGTTTGGAAACCCTGCCCGATGGTGAATTCCTTCCTCCCTGGGAGATGAATTGTGTGGAGACAGAGATCCAGAGCCGCATCATGACCAAGTTTGCGGACCGGCACGTCATTCAGGGCCGGTGTGCGCATCTCACCGAACCTCAGGAGATCCACCTGCAGCAGGGGCGCACGAAGTGCAATGCCCGCTCACTGTGCGAACGGGGATGCCCTTTTGGCGCTTATTTTAGCTCCAATTCCACGACCATTCCCTGGGCGAAACGAACCGGCAACCTGACCTTGCGGCCGGATAGCGTGGTCCATTCCATCATTTACGACGACAACCTGGGAAGAGCAACGGGTGTACGCGTGGTCGATGCCCATACGCGGGAGATGACTGAATTCTACGCTCGCGTCCTGTTCGTCAATGCGGCTACCCTGAATACCAACCTGCTATTGCTGAACTCGACCTCTCAACGCTTTCCACAGGGCCTGGGCAATGATCATGGTTTATTGGGTAAATACATCCTGTTTCACAACTACCGCGGACTGGTCAATGGGGATTACGATGGGCCAGAGGACAAATATTATTATGGCCGCCGGCCTACCCAGCCGATGCTGCCAAATTTCCGCAATGTGTATAAGCAGGAGATGGACTTCCAGCGCGGTTACATGTCCTTTTATGGCGCTGGCAGAGGCCAGGCTGATGGGAGTGACACATCCGGAATCGGCGCCGGATTTAAAGCGGCTATCGCTGAACCGGGACCGTGGTTCGTCTCGATGATGATCCAGGGGGAGACCATTCCCAAGATCACCAATGAAGTACGCCTCAGCCCTGATCAAAAAGATGCCTGGGGTATGCCCTTACTGGTGACCAATGTGGACTACGACGACAACGACCGGATGATGACCGAAGACTTTATCACCCAGGCATCCGAAATGCTGGAGACTGGGGGTTGCAGAAATATATCTTCCTGGAATTCCCAGCAGGCCCCCGGGCTGGATATTCACGAGATGGGCGGGGTACGGATGGGAAAGGATCCGAAGACCTCGCTGCTGAATGAATGGAACCAGTTTCACAACTGTCCCAATGTATTTGTCACCGATGGAGCCTGCATGCCGACCACCGGCTGCCAGAATCCCTCACTGACGTTTATGGCCCTGACGGCCAGGGCGGCTAACTATGCGGCAGAACAGTTGAGGAAGGGGGAGCTGTAGAGGGGGAAAAGGGTAAAAGGTAAAGGGTAAAGGGAAAAGGGTGTGAGGTGCGGGGTGTGAGGTATGAGGAGCAGGTATAAGATGTGGGTTTTGGGGATGAGATAAAAAAATACAAAAATCAACTATGGATCGAAGAACTCTATTACGCTCGATAGCCATCATCACCGGTGCAACTGTAGTGGGTGGTGAATGGTTAATCAGCGGATGTAAAAACCCGCAAGCGAAAACAGGATTGTTTTCATCCCAGGATGTCTTATTGATGGATGAAATTGCCGACACGATCTTGCCGGACACCGATATTCCGGGGGCTAAGGCGGCCGGGGTTGGTCCGTTTATGGCGTTGATGGTGGAAGATTGTTACAACGAAAAGCAGCAGAATGCATTTAGCCAGGGCCTGACTACCCTGGAAGAGCAATGCCGGAAATCCACCGGCAAGACCTTCATGGCCGGGGATCCGGCAGAGCGTGAAAAATTCCTCGTCTCCCTGGACCAGGAAGCGAAAGCTGCCCAGGCCGATGGCGGTTTTCATTACTTCACCATGATCAAGCAGCTCGTCCTGTTTGGATATTTTACATCGGAGATTGGAGCTACCCAGGGACTGCGATATGTCCAGGTGCCCGGCCGTTATGATGGATGTATTCCCTATACGAAAGGCGAGAAGGCGTGGGCATTGTGAGGGATGCTATTTATTAATTTAATTAAAAGGTTGAATCAAGCTTCACCATTGAATGAGAGTTGTAAGAACTTTTTTTCAGTAAGATCGAACAGCACTCCCCAAACCGACTCACCTCCATCACAAATGATCACTGGTTTGGATTGCCAATCCGGGTAATAATTATAAAGGTCTTCGGGCGAATCGATTTGAAAAGCATTGATATAAATGTATTTTTTATGGTCAATGATTAATCCGGTATACTGAAATACAGTCCTGTTTAGCTTTTTTATTTGAACGGCTGGATTGCAGCAGTCTATGGATTTTGTTTTAAGAAGTTTTCTGAAGTTATTTTCCAATACAGAAACTTCATTTGAGGTAGGTGTGAAGAAATTTTCGACTTTGGTGGGAGATGTCCTGGAGAATTGGTCTAAAACAGTTCTACCTTCAGTTTGATCTAAAATTGTGAAATAATTTGGAGTATATTTCTTTGTCTGTGCGCAAGCTGCTAGTCCGAATAAAATAAGAATTGAAATAATATAATTTGGGGCATTTATTTCTTTTGTCATAATTCAGATAGTATAAATTATTAAACTAAGGGATTAATAAATGTGTAGATTATTACTAACGCGTTGAGTGGTTAAACCGTGATTAAATCATTTTGCGCAATTTATAGATTATCAGTTGGTTATGTAGAATCTTGCCTATTACAGCAGCCCTCCAATGCTGTAGCCAGCGCTAATTTATTACTAAACTACTCAGGCTTTCAAGGCCTAGGTCAAAGAATATTTCGAAGTTCTACTAATTGTCATCCTTTTGGGGTTGCAATTTTGAGCCAAACTTTTAAAGCTACCGCTTTTTGCATTTCTTTTATTCGAAGTGGTTGTTTTAAGATACAACCGTCTCTTCAGAGGGTTCACGCAACTGTTTGAACAATTCAAAAACAGCATTTTTGCTGCCGTCGAAAGACGGTGAGGCGTGCGCATGCCGCTAAAATGGTGACTCCGAAGAACTTAATATCCAGGACCCCATACAGTTGCACTGAACGCTAAGGTGAGTTTTGCGTGAATCGAGGTTTTTGGTTCGTTTTTGCCGGAACAAAAATGAACGAATACGCCAAGCAGCGACCCTTGCAACCAGAATTACATTTCGGAACAATTGGAGTTACATAAAATTTCTTTCCCTAACTTGTTAAAGAGTAATTACAATAGTACCTAAGAACCAAATATGATTTGGAAAGTTAACCACTTAAAGCGTTATAACTATTCAGGATGGTGCTTTATGGAAGAAGCAAAGCTCATTGTACGTTGCCCGAATTTACGGTATAAATACTCAAGAGCCTGCGCGCCCAGAAAAGTGATCACGCAGGCATAAAATGCACTTCTTTGCGCATTCCATTGATAATGGAGCAGGGAAATAAATACAAAAAACAATACCAGGAGATTCAGGATGATTAGCCACTTATGACCACCGTATTGTTTGGCCAGGTTTAAATGGGACAATAATACGGCGATGTAAATTACCGTCATCACAGCGCTGGTGATGGATGCAATCGCTTCAAGGTTAAAAAACAAGGCGAATGCCAGGCCAAGCCCTGCTGTCAGATACAGCCCTTCGGTCGATTTAAACCAGATCTTCCGGTCGAAAAGGGCAGGTAATTCACCATCCTTCGCCAGCGAATAAGCAATGTTCGAACCGCCAAACAGAGTGGCATTGAGAGCCGAAGAAATGGAAAACAGAGCTCCGATGGTAATCAGTACGAAACCGAAATTTCCTAAAAACGGTTTTGCAGCAATAGCTAACGCATTTTCCTGCGCTTTGATAATTTCAGACAGGGGTAAGTTGCCTATCGTGACCAGTGCTATGGAGACATAAAAGACCATGACGACACCAATACTCAGATAAATGGCCCGTGGTACATTTTTGACCGGATTGGTCATATTCTCCGAAGCATTGGTGATCAGGCCGAATCCCATGTACGAGAGGAAAAATAAGATGGAAGCATTAAGAGTGCCATGCCGATGAACGGTATCAAAACCTGGTTTAGCAAGATTCCATTTTATGGTTAAAAAACCACCCAAAATGAAGACGAGCAAGATGCTGAGTTTGATCATTACAATGTAGAATTCCGCCTTGCCGACAGCCTTACTGCCAAGGAAGTTTAAGCCGATGAAGAACAAGATCAGTAGGACTTCAACAATTCCGACATGGAGGGCGGTGGGTTCCACATGAATGAAGGGCAGCAGATATCCGGCAAAACCCTTAAGAAAAAGTGATATGGAGACGACATAGCTTAACCACATCAGGATACTCAATGCGCCCGTGGTTATACCATCACCCAATCCTTTGAGAATGAATGCGATCGGCCCTGCATTTGAGATGATTTTACGCCCCAGGATGGCATAGGAATAAGCGACAGCCAGGGCATAAAGTCCGGACAGAATGAACGCCAGTGGCATGTCATTTTTAGCTATCTCAGCTCCTAACCCAAAGATGGAGAAAATACTTGCTCCGATCATCGACCCGACTGCCATCGAAACGACCTCGATCAGACTCAGCGACTTAGTGGTGTGTTCTGCCATGGTTACAGTGTTCCGGTATGGGGATCGAAGATAGGCAATTCAGAATTGCTGGTATGGTATTCGCGATTCGGTGTTCTCAACAATCAGCTTAATCCGCAAATCAGTTCCCGGCCAGAATTACACAGATTATCCCGTAGGATGTGGATTGCATGCCTGGCATTCCTAAACTTCCTATGGAGACGAAACACGGAAACACCTAAACACGTTCGTGAACACGTTATCCTGCTTTTTCGTACCTTTTCCTAATCAATTGATCGCCTGGCCTATGGCTTCACCCGAAGTATACATATCGCATGCCTGGGGAGGGGAGAGCGACGTCATCCTCAAGAAGATCGTCGACCGCCTCCAGCATGAAAAGATCAACCTGGTCTACGACCACAAGGACCTGCAGTACCGGGGTAGCATCCGGTCTTTTATGGATGAGCTGGGCAAGTCCAAGGCCGTGATCATCATCCTCAGCAACAAGTACCTGCATTCCGAGTATTGTATGTTCGAGTTGCTGCAGATCTACAACAACGAGCGGTTTATGGACCGCATATTCCCGGTGGTACTCGATGAGGTGAACATCGCCAAATCGACCGAGCGGATCGAACTGGTTAAATATTGGGAAAATCAGTCGTTCGAGCTGGAAGAAAAGATCCGCGAGCTCCGTTCTCTGTCCTACATCGAAGGCATCACCGATGACCTCAATTTATACGGCGATATCCGTAAAAACATCGCCAAGCTGACTTACATTCTGCGGGATATCAATACCCTTAATATTCGGCTGCACACCGAAGAAAACTTTGAAAGCCTGGTCAAGCAGATCCAGGATGCCCTGAAACGGATTCCTCTTCCGGAGACAGCTACCCAGCTGGAGTGGCGTGATAAAAAGTCCGGAAAGGTCAAATGGTGGGTCTACGCAGCACCGGTGGTCGTATTGATCCTCATGGTCAGTATATGGTTGTTCCGGCCGACCAGGGTCATCACTTCAAATGCGCCAAACTACGATGCATGGGTGGGAACCTGGCACCAGGAAGTGCAAAGCGAGGGAGATCCGATCCGGGGTGACATTCAGTTGAGCATGGACAAGAACCGCCTGACCGGAACCGTGTCCAACCTTTATGCCGATCAGTCCATCTCCTCCAATGAACTGTTTGACCTGACCGTCTCCAATAACGGCAAGCGTCTGGAGGGTAAATGGAAGACCATCGAACTGCTGAGCCCCCAGGAAGGCACCTTCTCCTGGAAGCTGGAAGGTGACCATTTTGAGGGTTATTATACGGTCGGCAACGACCCGAAAAAATTCTACTGGAACGGCAAACGATAATTGCGTAAATTACACGTACATCAGCTGTCTATGATCAAGCGATTACATCTCCTTCGTACTATTTTACCCATGGTTGTGGTCGGATTTATTGGCACCTCATCTTCCGGGCAGTCGCTCGGATTTCTGGATACCACAGCTCAGCTGTTTATTGGCGGAGCTTCCACCTACATCCTGCCTAAGGACCAGTTGGAGGTCCAGTTTACCAACGGATTAACGTCCTACTGGCTGGCATTCAACGAATTTACACAGGATAACTACAGCCGCATCGCCAACCGTCGCCGCACTACTTTTTTCCAGCAGAAATTGCGGGCGATCTATGGCTTTTCCGCTTCCCAGCGGTGGGATCTCGGTGTGGAGGCATCGTACAATCATTACCGCGATGACGACGATGCGCGCAGCTCACCGTTACGGGTATTCAGCGAGGGTCACCCGGAGACGGGGTATACTTACCGGGGTCTGGCTTCGCTGGGGTTTCGGGTGCGCATGACACCGTTGGCCTCATTGCCAGAATGGACCATCCAGGCCGGTTATTCTTTTCCGGTCGGCAACCTAGCGCCTTCCGTAAAGCGCCTCCTAAGCAGTGACCTGAGTACGGCGGACCTGTTGTCAACTTTTTTCCGGAAGATCGGCGAAGGTTCCTACTACTTTGTCCAGGCCCAGGGCCTCTATCAATATTCGACCGAGCGGGTCAATTATCAGGGCGCAGGATCTTTTTACCTGGTGCAAAGGCTGGGTGGATCCTGGTATCTGTTTCCTGGGGTAAGCTATGTCTGGAGCAATCAGAGCCAGAAGCGGGGCAATTATTCCAATGTCAGCCAGATCATTTTTGGCGGGGTAGGCCTGCAGTGGCAACCACGTTTTGCCTATAGCATGTCCCTGGTGTACCTGTATCCTTTTCGCTACGATATCGGTAGCCCATTCGTGGAGGTGGTACCGAACAGCTATGCAAGTATAAACCTGGGGTTAAGAGTGTTGTTGAATCAGTGACCGTACAGTATCAGTGATCAGGTCTAATCTTCTGTTTTGTTGATGTCATCCACTGATTTCCGAAAAGGACTTTTAACGGTCAGTTAGAGTTTGGTGTTTATTTCGCTGCGCGTACCCGAATCATTTTAAATGGACCGTCTGGTTGTGTCGAGAAATTCACGGTATTCAGGTCATCACTCTTGACGTGGATAACTTCATCTCCGACCGAAATCACATAATTGGTGTTGGATTGCTCCACCCGGAGTAAATAGTCTACCGGATTCTTGCCATCCGATGATTGCCGCCAGCTGTATTCATCGGCACTCCAGTTCTGAATTTCCAGTTCAAGATGGGATCTGGTCATTATCCGGATGGACGGTCGCTCAGCATTTCCCGTAAAATATACCATTTCATTTTTACCAGCATTAAATCCAAAATCCTGGTTCGCTGTCACCTTGAATTGTTCATTGGAAACGGAATACCGGCCTGTGTTTAAATGTATTTCCAGAGGCTCTCCGCGGAATTGGTAACGCAACGTTGTCCCGGACAATTTATCCGGAAGGTGCGGGTTCAGGTAGAGCCGATTGTAACGTGGGTTGACGCCGTACAAGGATTTGTACAATCCGACCAAAGCCAGGCTGTTTCCGGCCAGAATATCATCACCCAATCCATCCTGATGTACGCGTCCGTACCGCTGGTAGGCCAGTCCATCCTGGTCGTAACGATCCAGTACGTTTTGTACATATTTCAGGGCCAGGTCCGGCTGATACCCGGCGTAAGCTTGCACACCTACACTGCCCCAGGATAAAAAGAGATCACCATTTTCGTAATTGGGAAATGGAAACTGCCAGTCATTGCCTTCGCCAAAGGCATAAGGGAAGATGCATATCGGCCAGAAAAATAAATTTTCGTGCGCGGTCTGCTCTTCGATCTTATTCAGGATGGCATGGCTGCGCAGGGTGTCATCGCAAAGGCCGTAGGCAATGGCCATCAGGTTGACGGGAACGACCAGATTATCACCGTGGATGCTGTTATCCGGCTCTCGCCAATGAATATACCAACGGTTGTGAGCATCCCAGAATCCGCCTTCTTCGGTGGTCAGGTTGAAACTCTTTTTCATCGCAGCAGCATAACGGCCATATTTCATTGCCTGGCTATGGTCCTGCAACTGTTCCTCGATTTTGCTCCATAAGGTCAGGGCGTAATACAACTTGGCATTGACGAAGGCATTTTCATACGAAGCCCAGATGATATCGATCCAATCGCTCCCGCGGCGCTCGGTCTGGGAGTCGGTAATCATTTCGACGAGGTGGTTGCCGTTGTTATCCCTGTTCAGGAGGTAGTCCAGCGCTTTTTCACAGCCGGATTTATGCCTGGCCACCCAGTCCAGGTCACCGGTCAGATCATAGACCTGTGCCACATTGGCAACAAAGTCCGAATTAGAGTCCATCAGATAGCCCCACTGTGCTTCGTAGAACCCCCATGGATTCACGCTGCCGGGGATGGCATCCTCATCCAGGTAGGCCCACCGGGCGATCACCCGGCCATCCGGTTGTATGGCATGGTCGCGGTAGAAATCCAGGCATTCCTGGTAGCCCTTAATGTAGGACTCGTCGTTGATCCCGATCGCAAACTCGGCGATGTATTGCTCGTGGAGGCAGATCGGTCCGTAGGGCGTATGCCAGCTGTTGCCTCCAAACAGCTTCCGGTCGATGACACCGATACGGGCGACGGTATTGAGCAAGTTGCCCACCTGAAGACCATCGAGCCCGGCCAGGGTGCCGCGATCGTATTTTTCATGATAATTCAGGTAGGATAGGGTGATGGTTTCCCGGGATTTGCCTTTCGTCAACTGAAAATTATCCCAGACATCGGTCTTGCCCCGGATAAAGCGGCTCCTTTTTTCTTTTTCATAACGGGATGCCATTTCTTCATCAGACACCGTGATGTGGTAAACGAGTTCATCGGTTTCCGAGCGGCTGAATTTCATGGCAACCTGTTTGCCGGGATCGGCCACCTGAACCTGCAGCCCGTTGCCGCTTTTGCTGTTCCAGAAAATGGAACTGTTGGAGTGAACACCGTAGGTGCATAATTTTTGATTAAACAGGTAGAACCAGGCCAGCCCCCCGTAGCTGAGGAAGGCTCCGTCCCAGGTATCGATGCGATCAAAATGAAATGCCGGAAAGGCGGCCTCTTCTACCTGCATGGTCTGCGAAATGTTTCGTTCAATTTCGAATTGGATGGCCGTATCGGATAAAGTGAAATGCCAGTTTTCCTGAATCAATTCTTTTCCACGACCGTAATTTATGTTGCGAATAATGATTTCATGGTCGCCCGATTTTACGATGGGGTCGCGAGCCAGTTGTCGGGAAGAATAGGTGTCCGTGGTCGTGCGGACCTCAGAATAAATGCCTGCGGTGCCGGATAGAACTTGCTGACCATTCAGGATCATTTGGGAGATAACGCATTGTTGCCCATATTCAAGGGTGAGCTGTAATGTGGAGTTTCCGAATGATATTGATTTGGTTTCAATTTGATGATCGATCAGAATATTCCCGCTGCTCAGGGGAAAAAAATACAACAGGAGCATACCACTGCAGAACCATTTATTTTTCATGTTCATATTTTCAATTTCCTTGTTGATTAATCAATTCTTTTCCAATAGACCACGACCATCCAGCCAAACGAAAGGATAAAAAGAATTCGTTGCCAGAGGCCCATATATTGAGGCATATAAAAGATCAGTGCCGATAATACACCGGCCATCATGGCGATGGAGAACGCCCACCAGCGGGCACCTGGTTTGGAAAGGACAAGGCCGGTTGAAAAAGCCAGTGCAATGAAGGAAAATCCGGTAAGCGATGCGAATATGGAATGCAGGTCATCTTCCCGTACACTGTAGGTTAACGCCGGATCAATGGGCATATGGTGAAAGATGGCTACGAGGATCAGGCTCAGACTGAATAGGAACAGCGCGATCCGGTGGAACCAAAATTTTCTTAGAGCTGCCCATCCGGTGATCAGGCTGCCCAAACCAAGCAGGATGAATGTCATATTCATGACCCAGGCATTCGGCGTTTGTTGTGCACCTAATTCACTGGTGGTATGGCGTATTATGGAATATCCAGGCGCACTGTAATCCGGCAGGATGAAGATTCCCGCCAGCAGGATCAGATATGCGGCAAGCAGATAAATCGGTTTTCCTGTACTGGATTTTTTCAATGGTGGAGTGTTTTTTATAGATTAATCTGTTTGTTGGTGGGTGCACTGGTTCTATTTTCAGAATAATACCATGCTACCTGCGAACCATTTATTATTTAGCTTCATTTTGATTCGTGTAGTAAGTTGACGGGTTTTCCATATCCCGGTGGATAATTAAATACGATTCAATCTCTTTTTGTAAGGATATGGCATCTTTCCGGTAGCTGTCCAGTGCCAGGTAAAGGCGACGCAGCAAAGCATTGAAAAATCCTATTTTGTTTTTAAATATCGGGCTCCGGGTGGCATAAAGACTCAATTTGTCAAATTTTTCCTGCCAGAATGCCTCAAAAAACCATTCCTCATGTTCCTCCCAGTAAGCATAATTGCGATGAAAGCTGGTAAACGCTTCCCTGGTCTTAATGTCAATATCAACGGTGTACTTATTATAGAAGTCGGCAATCCGGTTATTGAGAGCTCTGGTCTCATCATCAAGGGCAACTTTGGTTTTTAGGAGATTGGATTTTTCCTGGCTGATGGCAAAATCCGGATAGGAAGAAAAGGACCGGTACAAGGAATCATTGGTTATCCAATCTTCTGCCGAATAGGCTCCACTTAAAATCCGGGTCTGGGTATTTACCTTCCATTCAAAGATGGGCAAATATTCATTCAGGATCTGAACATCGTTGTCGATCTCGTCAATGATTGAAAGATAAATGCGATCCAGCTCGTGTTTCGACTTGCGGTTTTCATTCCAATTATTGATTTGAAGCGCGATTAAGATCCCGATGACTACCAGAATGATTTCACCAAAGGCGTAGCCAATATATTTACCGAATTTACTTTGGTTAATCATGGATAACCGTATCCTCCCGAATATTTTTTTCATTCCGAAGTCTTGAAGTCTCAATTTAATTAATTTTCACGGTCAGCGAATTGATTTGCCATGACCTATCCACTGCATTCTGGTGGACTCCCTCAGTTTAGTATGTCGGGGAAATTCATTGCCTGGTCTAGGTATCATCCCTTTCCGGCAACTGAATTTGGTGCTGCGCGAAGGATAAAATACCTTCAGGGCTTGACATTATAGTGCTTTAGTTGAGATGAAATTCTACCTGCTATTCGGATAGATATTTAGAGAACTTTAAGAATGACCTATTATAGCTTTATAGTCTAATCAATCATTATGCAAGCAACTTCTTTACGACCGTTGACTACAACATTACGTATCCTTTACCCGGTCTGGGCCCTGGTCGGCATGTTCAGCCTTATTTATGTTCCTTCACAGGTATTTGTGAACGGGGATATTGCAGAAACGGCAGTAAGGATCCAGTCCATGGAAAGCTTTTTCCGGCTTGGCATTCTGGGAAGCCTGATCACCCAGTTGATATTTATTCTCACCGCCTGGTATCTGTTCCGGTTCTTCCGGGATACGAACAAACAGGCAGCCCAGCTCATGCTTATCCTGGCGCTGGTAAGTGTGCCGATGGCTATGCTCAATGAATTGTTCTCCCTGTCGATGCTCCATTCCACAGACACCTTGACCCAGCTCCAATTGTTGCGGGACCTGCATGGTAACGGTCTGCAGATCGTGATGCTGTTCTGGGGTTTATGGCTATTCCCGCTGGGCTATCTGATCATCCATTCAGGTTATTTTCCCAGAATCATCGGCTGGTTTGCCATTGCAGGGGGCGTTGGTTATGTCCTGGGTTTTTTCCTGGATACACTTGGATTCCAAATTCCATGGCTGAGCACGATAGCAGAAACGCTGACCATGGGTGAAGTTCTGTGGTTGCTCTGGCTGATCATTGCCGGAGCGCGCTTGCCGGCATAAATTCAGGTACGTGGGTAGGTCCTGCCGGCCTCGGGAGTTAATATGATTTAAGTGATCGTTGCGGTAAAACCACTTCGTTACAAAGCCAGCTTGAAAATTACGGTCAGCCTTCCGGTCTCCCGTGAAAGCAGCCACATCATGTTTACTTTTTTCTCCAGCTTCGGGTTGGAGCTGCAGGCGGTCTCAGGCGTTGGCTCCATGGCATAAGCCGTCTCGCCAATATCAATAAATTGGCCGGTAAAATGTTCTACTTTGAGCGTGGTCAGGTCCTTCTTTGCTGACCGGTCGATGGTCAGCTCAATGTAATTATTAACCGTATCAATGATCCCGAAAAACGGATTGTTGAAATAATATGCACTGGTATTGCCACAGGTACTCAGTTCAAAACTGCCGGAAGCGACCAGACGGGTGGTATCTGTCAGGATCAGCTTGCCGCCTTTGATCAGCGGATATTCCTGATAAGGCCCAAACCACAGGCAATAGTCGGGATTCTGTGGGCTGATCCAGGCATTGGTGATGTCCGGCGGAAACGAAGGTGGTGTTACCGGAATGACAATATCAGGAGGGGAGGGCAGGATGTAATTGGGGTTGTTGATGAAAAAGCTGGGATCCTCCATGGCGACCTGTACCCCTAACGGTCCGCAATCGTAATCTTCTACTTCCAGGTTAACATTACCGTTCAGATTATCGGGCATTCGTACGATCAGGCCCAGCCCTTCCACAAACTGAACCTGGTCCGAGGATAACGGCTGATTGTTCACATAGACCGCCCGTGACCTTAACTGATCTGTAAAGAGGGGATTGCTGGCCTGAAGCAGGATCTCACTGCCCATCGCGTTGACCGGGCTCTTAACTACGACTGTAAATGGGGAATCGCACTGTGGGTTACAGCTGCTGAGAAGCCCAACCAGATAAATTCCCATTGCCATACCGATCAGTAGGTTGAAGTTTTGCTTTCTCATAGCGTTAAATTTCTAGTTTCAGAATGTCGAAAAGATGGTTTTGAGCAGCCTCCAGCTGAGGCAGTTGCGATTTCAGTTGGTCGTAAGCATCGTCAGCAGCGCGTCGGGTGTCCGAGACTTTTCGGATGCCTTTGGTGCTGTATTCCTGAAGGTTCCGAATGACGGTCTGGTTGACTTCATCCAGAATGATCGGGTCGTGGATCCCTGAGAATACCTGTTGATAATATGTCTGCAGGTTTTCAGTAGCGGCGGGATCATCCCAGTAATGTTGCAGGCCCAGCAGGTTGTTTTGCTGGTCATTATACAGTGCGTCGCGTGCATTGCTGTATGCGACACATACCTTGTTGAAGGCGGCCAGTGCCTGGTTGCTTTTATAACAGGATTGGACCTTGGGCAACCAGTTTTGCAGGTCCTTGAGCCTGGATTCATAGTCCAGTATTTCCCGGGTAAGGCCTTCGTAGATCTCTTTTTGACGTACGTATTTCGCTTCGAGGGCTTCCGCGAGCCGGTTCATCAAAGAGCTGACCGTATCCTGCAGGATATTGATCTGCCGGGAGAAGGACTGCAGCGAGTCGGACAGACGTCGGTTGGCCTGATTGGAAGCTTCCAGCATCTGCTGAGTCTGCTCCAACTTGGCATCCCAGGATTTACGCTGTTCCTGATAATACAAAACCGTGTCCAGCAATGATTTTTCCAGTCGTACGATCTGGCGGTCCGATAGTTTTTTCTCCTTGGTGATCCGGTTGATCTCTTCGTCCAGTTTGCGGAGGTTAACCTGCAGATTAGAATCCACCGTGCCGGACAGGACATAGATCTCAATGGTGTACGACAACCGCTCGGGCGGCACCTGTCCATCCTGGGGACGGAGGATCTGATAAGTCGTTGGAAGGACTTCTATTTTTAATTTGGTTTTAGTGGGAACGGTGGCGGTAAAATAGCCGTCAGGACCAACAGAGACCAGGCCCTGACCTTCGATCAAGACCTGGGCATCTGAGACGCCCTGAACTTTCGAGCCGATCTTTTCGATCACCCGGCCCTGGATTTTACTTACTCCGGATGTTTGTTGGGCAATGACATTCCCGGCAATAAGAAGCAAGACCCAGAGCATGCTGGAGCGTGTGATGGGTAATACCGTCTTAAGCCAGGCGATAAGCCAATTAAATCCCATATTGGGGAACTAAGTCCAATGAAAGTTACAACGAATTTTGGTATCAGTCAATGGAATTCTGCCTTGCAAGTCGATCATTCAGGTCAATGGTATTTCTTAACTTAGTCCGAAGGCTGGAGGAAGAGGCAGAAGGAAAGATGCCGGATTCAATCCCGGGCAGACTGAAGTTCCGGTACATGGCTTATTTTTTACCGGATGTTCCTTCCTGTTTTCCAATGAGATGATAAATCATATTAATAGTTTCAATGATGAGATATTTAACCATAGGGTTCATGTTATTTTTTTGCCTTTCGCTGGCAGAAGGACAAACAATGCAGGATAAGCAGAGCGTACAAATGGCTGTTGACGCGCATGCAGCCGATCTAATCCATCTCAGTGATCAGATCTGGGCCTTTGCGGAGACTGCTCTGAAGGAGTACCAGTCTTCCAGGGTATTGGCCGATTATGCCGAAGCCCAGGGTTTTACGGTCGAGCGTGGTGTGGCCGGCATGCCCACGGCTTTTGTGGCCAGTTACGGCTCAGGTAAGCCTATCATTGGTGTCCTGGGAGAATACGATGCACTGCCGGGGCTATCGCAGCAGGCCACACCGGATAAACAACCGCTGGTCGAAGGTGCACCGGGACATGGATGCGGGCATAATCTATTCGGAGCGGCCAGCCTGGGCGCGGCCATCGCGGTCAAGGAATGGATGCAGAAAACAGGAGCGAAAGGAACGGTGCGCTTCTACGGCACACCGGCTGAAGAATCCGTGGGAGGCAAGGTTTATATGGCCCGGGCCGGACTATTTAATGATCTGGATGCCTGTTTGGACTGGCATCCGGATTATCAGACCAAAGCATCAACCCAGAGTTCGCAGGCTGTGATCGACTATCTGGTCAACTTCCATGGCAAGGCTGCCCATGCAGCATTCGATCCCTGGAATGGCCGCAGCGCCCTGGATGGGGTTGAGTCGTTTGTGGACGGTATTAACTTATTGCGGGAGCATGTTCATCCTTCGGTACGCATCCATTATGTGATTACTAAGGGTGGCCAGGTACCCAATGTGGTCCCGGATGAGGCCCAGGTCTGGATCTGGATCCGTGACTCAAAGATGCCTGGCGTGCTGACTGTTTCCGAGCGGATGAAAGATATTGCCAAAGGGGCGGCTCTCATCGCCGGAGTCGAGTCCGAAGTGGTCCTTCAAAATGGGATCTACGATGAAATTCCCAATCGCCGGGGTGCTGCTGTATTACAATCCAATCTTGAAATGCTTGGGGCCATTGAATACACCGAAGAAGAAATAGCATTCGCCAAGGAATTACAGAAATCCACGGGAATTGAGGAGAAGGGGTTGGATGCTTCCATCACGCCATTAGAGCCCACTGCCCCGGATCCCCCGGGCGGATCCACGGACGTCGGAGATGTCAGCTGGATCGTGCCGGAGATCAGCCTGGTGGTGACGACGGCTCCTGTCGCTACCCCCTGGCATGCGTGGCCGGTGGTAGCTTGCGGAGGCATGTCCATTGGCCATAAAGGGATGCTGTATGCTGCAAAAGCACTGGGCTTGACCATGATGGATCTCTTTATGCAGCCGCAGACCTTACAGGAAATGAAAGCTGAATTTATGGAGCGTAAGGGAGATCAAACGTATGAAGCCATGTTGCCGGCGGGACCTCCTCCTATACCGGAAAAAAATTAAATTGGCTTATAAGGATTTCAGCCTGTTGGTCTCCTTTTACCTTCGAATAAACGGGACCGAACGCTGGAATAAAAAGTCACCGGTCATTCCGGCAGCCTCAGGATCGTATGCTGCAAGGAAGAATGATACCAGGTCCTACCGGTTGATCAGCAACTTCTGTGGTACATACCCGGGGACCTGGATGAAATACCATCCCGCCGTAAGCCGGGAGACATCCAGTTCCGTAGAGCTGCTCTGGATGCGGTGTTTCAGCACTTCCCGGCCCATGGCGTCAATGATCCGGAGTTCTTTCCGGTCGATTTCCGGAAATTCGATGTGAATCATATTCGATGCCGGATTGGGATAAACCGCAGTCCATTCATCCAAAAATTCCTGGCGCCGGGTGATGGTGCAATCGGCGATGAACAGATCCTGTGTTTCCAGCGGTCCCTGCGGCGACAGATCCTGCCCGTCAAAGCCTGCAAAATCGGTGGCATAACGGGTGGCACGGAAGATCAGGTTGGCGTTGAGTCCATTGACTACTGGCACGGTGTCGCTCTGGGCCATGGCTCCGGTATGAATGATCGGATTGATGTATTCCCAAACCGTCTGTCCCTCCGGATCGATCTCCAGGATGCGCCCGTTGATACCGGAGCAGATCAGTGTATTTCCGTTGGGAAGCCGTTGTCCGTTGGACAGGATTGGCGAGAACAGGGAGGTCGGTGGGTCTGCTCGGTAGGACCAATCCGCAGCTGCCGGGCCATAAGCCACGCCGGGGATGTAGACATACTGTCCGAGCGAATAATTATCGATAGGCGGATTGATGATGTCCACCGATGAATAAGGGCCGTCAAGATGCGGGCCGTTGTTGAAAAACATGATTTTACCTGCGTCTTCCAGTCCTTGTGGGATCCATTTTACAGCGTGTGAACCAAACATCTTCTGATCCGCAGAAGTGCCGTGGTCGTAATTTTGGGGATTGCCCCAGCGATAGAGGAAGTCTCCTCCCAGGAGGCTATTCCCACCGGCATGTCCTGCCGCTTGAGCCGTGTTCGTGCTGTGATCGATGATAAACAATTCATTGATGAACGGAGAGCTGAAGAGGATCTGGTTCATCATAGGGTTGTAGTCGATGGTGTTGACGTGCAGCCAGTTGGCTCCTCCGGTTACGGTCTGTCCGCCGGTGATGTTGATATCCAGTAATTCCGGATGGTCTGCAATCACACCGTAATTGGCTTTCGTCGAGTCCAAGTCCTGGATGAGGTGATCCCAGAGATGCCATTGCCATACGATGCTGTCGTTAGCAGGATCCACTTCTACGATGGTTTCGGACCAGAGGGCCCCATCGGGAAGTTTGGTGCTGTCCCGTCCGGCTGCAATGGCCTCCTCCCTGGTCTTCAATTCCCAGGCAGGGAAGATAACATGGCCGTTAGGCAGTCGTTTGAAGTCATGATGCATGCGATGGAGGCTATCAGAATATTTGAATTCCCAGACCACATTGCTGTCCCAGTCCAATTCCTGGATCAGCTCGCCACCTCCGGCAAAAACGAAATTGGGGTTGCCATTGACGGCCGTATTGGAGGTACGCATGAGGTGCCCATTGGATAACATTTCGACGGAAGCTGCCGGGAAATAGTTGCCGGTCCATTGATGGACGCCGCTCCCGCAATTATCTATCAGGTAGACGGTTTTGGAAAAGAAGGGAGCAAATAAGGTGTAACCATTAAAAGCTGTAGATTTTTGATACTCCTGTAATCCTATGGAAGAAGCAGAGTCCTGCGCCTGTAAGATGGTTCCAAAAAGTGAGATGCATAAAGTCCAGACAAGGAAAAGTTTTTTCATACTACCGTTGCAAACATTTATGCCGCAAATCTACAAATTATAGCCATTCGGGACAGCCAAGAGGGTACGAACAAAAAAGGTGACCGGGATACGGTCACCTTTGTAATTGTAAGACTTGCGAAGTAGATACGGTTATTTGCTGAGTTTACTAGCCATTTTATTAGCCCATTTGGACATCAGCGCCGTTTCAGCATCGGTTAATTTTTTATCCGGACTACGATCCAGGAACATCTTTGGAGGCATCGAACCATCTTCGAGCACCTTGGCGATGTCTTTCATTTTCATGGCCTGATCAGACATGGACATACCAGCTAATCCATCCCAATCCAGTTTGGCTTTTGATTTGTCACCACGGGCATTGGGATTATGGCATCCATAACATTTGTCCTGGATGACGGCATTGACCTTCTTTGGGATCTTAAACTTGGCCATAGCCATTTCCGTCGACGAGGTGCCGTGATCAAAGGTGAAAGCAAAAACCAAAAAACTGCTGAGGATTGCGACCACAGCGAAAGCGAAATTTCTTTTCATGGTTTGAAATTTTTGTGCATTAAATGACTTTCGCCAAACTAAACCAGCGATTCATCACTGCTAAATATAAAAAAACGATTGACATGGCACAATTCGAATTTCCCGGGCGGGCATACCAGGTGGCTTAATCGAGATTGAATGCTTCAATACACCATCAAAGAGTCCATTTCATCAAAGCCTGAGCAAGCTGGGAGATCTCTTCTTCTGTATTGTAATAATGGACTGAAGCGCGGTTGACCATAAGGAGTCCCTTACGCTGCATGTCAAGAAAACTGCTGGCTGCAGGACTTAAAGAGGTGTTGATGTTTTGCCTTCCCAGCGTCTCTTTAACCACCTTGGGATGCTGATTGGCCACCGTAAAGCTGACGATTCCGCCCAGATGGCTGCCCCGGTCATGGAGCGAGATGCCAGGTATGTCCGTCAGGGCCTGCCGCAGGTTTTTAGCTAAATAGTGTATCCTTTGCCAGATGAAGTCCGGACCCAGCTCATTGGCATAGGCTACGGCAGCGCTCAATCCCATCATGTTGCCATAGGATACTTCCCATTGTTCAAACATTTTCGCCGAAGGATCCATTTCATAGGAGTCCAGTCCGGACCAGGTCGCCGCATGCATGTCCAGCCATTGTGGTTTGATTTTCGGTAGGATGTCCGGGTTGACATACAGAAAACCGAATCCACGTGGTCCCCGCAGGTATTTACGACTGGTGGCACACAGGAAATCACAGCCGATATCAGATACATTGAGGGGCAGCTGCCCTGCGGTCTGGCAAGCGTCAACGAGATAGGAAATACCATATTGCCGTGCAATCTCACCCACGCCGGCCACATCGTAAATAATGCCGCTGTTGGTGGGCATATGCGTGACTGCGATCATTCGAGTTTTTGCGGTAATGCTTCGGGCAAAGTCAGCGGGATCAACCCGGCCATCCGTGCCGGATTCAATGATCTTAATTTCGATGCCCCATTTTTCTTTCAGCCAAAGATAATTAAGGTAGTTATTGCCGTATTCGATATCAGAAGTAAGCAGCACCTCGCCCGGCTTCCAATCGAAAGCATACAAAGCCCGGTTAAAGCTGGAGGAAGCATTTTCGGTCAGTGCAATGTCCTCTTCCCGGGCCTGGATCAGGGTGGCTATTTCCCGGTGCGTTTGTTTTATCTGGTCCGCGTATTCCGCCATGACCTCGTACCCACCATAGAGCGCTTCCCGGTCCTGATAGTTCCGGATGGCTTCCAGGGTTTGCCGGGTCGGCAGGGCGCAACCAGCGTTATTGAAGTGTATGACGTGTTCGGTTCCCGGTGTATCCTGACGGAGCGCTTCGATGGACTGGTCTTTTGTTCTCATTGGTTCAAGATACATAAATTGATGATTGATCCATTCCTGTGAACGTGAAGTTCCAGGGTTACGAATGCACGCATTCGACACTTCCAGATTAACTTTCTTGATAGAAATGCTTTTTAGCAAAAGCTCTTCCGGCACCCGATTTAAGGTATTTTTCCAAACCAACAGCTTTCCATTCATCCGGAAAAGCGATGTAAACAACCAAGCTAACTGGCCGTCTGGGCGCAGTATATGAAACCTGGCCTTTTTCGTGTCGCTCTAGTCTTTTAACAATGTCTTTGGTTTTACCAACATAATGGGTGCCATCCCTGCATTTGAGAATGTAAACATACCAGGTCTGAATAGCTGGCGGACACTGTCCGCCGAAGCCCGACATCATGCTATTCATTTGGGTATTTCAAAATAAGAGCCCGCCTTCGCTAAAGCTATGGCGGGCGGAGGCGGAGAAGGAGGGATTAATTTCATTGATCCCTAAAAGGGGAGTACCAAAACCACGGGATCGCAAACCTTGCTTCGCCGCGGTTATTTTTTTATGTCTTTACGTTTACGAATGCACCCATTCGACACTTCCAGACATAAAAAAAGCTGCCCGTCAAAAGACGGACAGCGATCCTTGTTTTGCGGAGAAGGAGGGATTAATTTCATTGATCCCTAAAAGGGGAGTACCAAAACCACGGGATCGCTAACCTTGCTTCGCCGCGGTTATTTTTTATGTCTGTACGTTTACGAATGCACACATTCGACACTTCCAGACATAAAAAAAGCTGCCCGTCAAAAGACGGACAGCGATCCTTGTTTTGCGGAGAAGGAGGGATTAATTTCATTGATCCCTAAAAGGGGAGTACCAAAACCACGGGATCGCTAACCTTGCTTCGCCGCGGTTATTTTTTATGTCTGTACGTTTACGAATGCACACATTCGACACTTCCAGACATAAAAAAAGCTGCCCGTCAAAAGACGGACAGCGATCCTTGTTTTGCGGAGAAGGAGGGATTAATTTCATTGATCCCTAAAAGGGGAGTACCAAAACCACGGGATCGCTAACCTTGCTTCGCCGCGGTTATTTTTTATGTCTGTACGTTTACGAATGCACACATTCGACACTTCCAGACATAAAAAAAGCTGCCCGTCAAAAGACGGACAGCGATCCTTGTTTTGCGGAGAAGGAGGGATTCGAACCCCCGGTACCGTTGCCAGTACACCGCATTTCGAGTGCGGCCCGATCGACCACTCTGGCACTTCTCCCTGGGTGCGAAGGTAGCAAGGTTAACTTAATCCATCCTGATAAATTTGTAAATTCCGGAATAAACCAAAAGCTATGCCTGCTACAGCTCACAAACCCCCCATTATTAACTGCCATACCCACATTTTCACCGGTGACCACGTGCCCCCCTGGTTGGCTAAGACATTCCTTTTCTGGCCTTTGTATTACCTCGCTTCTACACGGATGATCATCGGGATCTTTCGCTGGTATTATTCCAAACCGTGGAGCCCTTACAAGCAACAGTTTCAACCCTGGTACAAACGATGGCTCCGGGTTAAGTACAAACTATGGAGGATAATAACGATCAGCAGGCTGTCGGAGGTGATCTATTGGCTGGGGACATTCTGGCTGGCCCTGATGACCGTATTCCTTCTGGAAGACAAGCTATCTTCCTGGTGGGAACCTGCTGGGCAGTTGGCAGGATGGCTGGACGTGTTCAGATCCTGGATGGTGGACCACCGTCTGGTCTGGTTTCCTGGACAGGTATGGTTGCAGATGGTCTGGGTGGTACTCTTGCTGGGGTTGTTTAAATCCGTCCGTAATCTGGTGTTCGGCATTCTGAGGCGTATCTGGGATTTTCTCCGTGCCATGCCGGGGGAAGAAACGAAAGCGATGGTTGAACGTTATGTTCTGCTCGGTCGCTTTGCCTTTTATCAGGACCAATCCAAAATATTTGAGAAAATGAGTAAGCAATATCCTCCCGGGAGCCGGTTTGTGGTCCTACCTATGGATATGGCTTATATGAAAGCCGGTAGGACCAAAGAAAATTACCATGATCAGCTGGCGAAACTGGCAAAACTAAAGCAGAGTACTGCTTTTGGCGATCAGGTATTGCCTTTTGTTTTTGTCGATCCGCGGAGGATGACCGACGAACCCGGTTTTCTCAAGTATTCATTTCATAACCACCGGGTGTCCTTGGAGGATTGCAAGGTCAGGCAGTGTTTCGAAGACTGGCAGTTTGGCGGTATCAAGATTTATCCGGCGCTGGGTTATTTTCCATTCGATGAAAGGCTATTGCCCTTGTGGAAATATGCTGCGGATCACCAGATTCCGATCATGACGCATTGTATCCGCGGGACCATCTATTACCGGGGGAAAAAAGACAGCGTTTGGGATTATCATCCTGTATTTGAACAATCCATGGGAAATGGTAAATACGACAAGCTGGCCCTCTTTGAGCGGAAAAACACTGACTTCAGCATCAACTTCACGCATCCGTTGAATTATCTGTGCTTGTTGGAGGAACGGCTGCTGCGCAAAGTGGTGGCTCAGGCAGGGGATGACCGCATCCGGCAATTGTTCGGATATCGCGATCCGGATACACCCCTTGAAACCAATCTCAAACAACTGAAGATCTGCTTTGGACACTTTGGTGGTGACGATGAATGGAACCGCTTTCTGGAATCCGACCGATATAGTTTTGCCCAGCAACTGGTAACCTACCCTGGCACGGGCGTTTTATTCCTGGATAATCACGAAAATGAAGAAGAACGACCCGGGAAGATTGAACAGCTGTGGAAAAACTGTGATTGGTACACGCTGATATGTAGTATGATGCTGCAATATCCTCATGTTTATGCTGATATTTCCTACATCGTACACAATCCGGACATCCAGCCTTTACTTATTGAAACCATCCAGGAACAACATCCGGTGTGGAGGCAGCGGGTGCTTTTCGGGACAGATTTTTACGTGGTCCGGAACCATAAATCAGAGAAAAATATTCTCATCGAACTTCAGGCAGCCCTGGGACCGGCATTGTTTGACCTGATTGCCCGTGAAAATCCCCGGAACTACCTAAAGACCAGGGAATGATTGCAGTCAACCTATCCTCGATGACAAATGGATCGTGGTGAGCCAGGTTAAGTCTCTGAAAAAAAATTGTCAGAGGATTAAACCTTATCTTTATTACGTCATCAAAGGAGAAATAAACAAAAAATGAAAACGCTTATTACCATGAAAAAATCAATCGTAGCCCTGGCCCTGCTTATCCTGGCCTGGGGTGTTCAAGCTCAGGAAGCCATGCAAGACTCAACCGGCCTGCCTGGCGATAACTTTTCATTGGAAGGGGCTCTGGATCTCTTTAAGAATTCCAAAGATCTGGAGGATTTCGAGAAGAAACTGAACATAGAGGATTCCGGGATCAATAACCTGGATCTCAATGAAGATGGGGAGACGGATTACATCCGGGTGGTTGATAATATGGAAGATGAAGCTCATGCCATTGTGTTGCAGGCTGTTATTTCCAAAGACGAAGCACAGGATGTGGCTGTTATCGAAATTGAAAAGACCGGTAAGGAGGAAGCAATTCTACAGATCGTGGGTGACGAAGACTTGTATGGCCCGGATGTGTACGCAGAACCATTTGATGAGGATGGCAATGGAGGGAAAGGCGGCCCAGCCTTTGATGAGGATGTGGTTCGTGTGGTGGTAAATGTTTGGCTCTGGACACCGGTACGTTTTATCTATGCTCCACTGTATCGTCCCTGGGTATCCCCATGGTACTGGGGCTACTACCCGGGTTGGTGGAGACCCTGGCATCCGGCACCCTGGTCCATTTACCATCGCCGGGTTGTCGTATACCGCCCGCATTATCACATTGTCTCGACACACCGGGTGGTTCATGCTCACCGCGTTTACACACCACACCGCACCTCTTCCGTCACCGTCAAGCGGAATATCACGGTCAATCGCAGCCGCCAGGTAGGCAATACCACCGTAACACGCTCAACAACAGTAGGCACCAAACGGTCGTCCGACGGAACTAAAGCAGCAGGTGTAAAGCGCACCACCACCGTGAAAAATAAAAGTGGTGATCAAACAACGGTCAAAAAAAGAACCAATGCTGCCGGCGTGAAAAAGGAAGGAAACACGGTCACCACCGGACGTAAATCAACAAAAACCGGGGTACAGAAAAGTGGGAATACCGTGAAAGCAGGAAAAACAACCAAGACCGTGAAGACCAAACGTAAGAAAAACTAAAACAAAGTCTCGCTGCGGGAACACCTTCGTTTTTCACCTTACATAGCTAATACAGAGGCTGGCCAGCATTGGCAGCCTCTATTTTTTTGCAATCATGCTGCAGACCTTTCCATTTGGATGAACAAAATGAAAATCAATTCCGGATGCCATGACATAGTGCGAGGCGATGGAGCTGTTCTATATAGTTATTCGGTAAAGTCGCGATTATACAACAAGCTGGTGGCGCCATTGTCCACGTAGATCAACTGCCCGGTCACCGCGCGCGATTGTTCCGAGAGAAGAAAGGCAACGACCTGGCCGACATCGACCGGATCAACGAATCGCTCTATGGCTTGCTGGTTCTTACGGTAACCTTCTACCCATGCTTCTGGATCATTGGTCCAGGTCCGGATCAGGTCCATATTTTGTTCTGCATGTACGTAGCCTGGACCCACTGCATTGACCCGGATATTGTGCTTGCCCAATTCAATTGCCATACCCATGGTCAGGCCCCTGATACCATTTTTTGCTGCACTGTAAAGGGCGTATCTGGCCATGGTGGAGTGGGCATGTACGGAGGCGATATTGACGATATTTCCCGGATGCCCCTGGTTGATCAATTGTTGAGCGAAGCGCCGGGAACACATCCATACAGCTTTCAGGTCTACAGCCATGAGTCGGTCGTATTCCGGTTCGGCTACCGTATGAGCTTCCTTGCTCAATCCGATCCCGGCATTGTTGACCAAACCGTATACCTGGGGGAAATCGCTGAATATGCGATCGAAGAGGTCATCCACCCCGTTCATCGTACTGATATCCGACTGGTAGAGACGGGCTTGCTTATACTTCTTCTCTGCCTGTATGAGCGACTGCCCGTTATTGTCGACAATCAGTAATTGCGCACCAAGAACATTCAGCGCTTCACAAACACCACCCCCTACACCGACACCGGCGCCTCCTGTTACAATGATATTTTTCCCTTTAAAATCCATGTTTAGGACATGCTTTGAGTGCAAAAATGGATCCTCTGTATCCTACCTGGGTTCATGAAGCAATTCTCCGTGAACTGGTGCATAGGACAGCCATAAACCATCACTGTGCCTGAGTTATTTCAATTCCTGATTAGTCTTCCAGTTCTCAGCTTTGGTCGTGTTTTGGATAAGCTTACTTTTACCCGGAAAAAATATCAGGAGACGGTAAGATTATATTAAAGATAGGATTTATTGTATGTGCTGTGTGCGGACACGAACAGAAAATCCGGAATCCTGGTATGCCTTAAATAACATCATGGATGGAAAGCACTTTTACAAATAAAATAATCAAGAGGATGAAGCAGCCGTTACGATCAGGAATCTCCGTAGGCGCGTTGAA
Organism: Lewinellaceae bacterium; assembly: GCA_020636135.1. Lineage (NCBI taxonomy): Bacteria > Pseudomonadati > Bacteroidota > Saprospiria > Saprospirales > Lewinellaceae > Lewinellaceae bacterium. The sequence goes on along the minus strand of JACJYK010000001.1, from coordinate 3,509,729 downwards.
GAGCTTCGTGTGGATTGGTTTTGCGATATCACTGGCTGGTTGTAATCGTTCACATCCGTCCGGACAGGACACAGCCGATCATGGAGTGGTTCAGACCTGGACGACCACGGCGGATCATTCACGTTTGCTGGATCATCAGGTTGCTGATCTGCGAAACAGCACTGAAGCGTCACAATCGGTCATACGCATCGATACTGGTACAACCATGCAGGTCATCCAGGGATTTGGTTTTGCCCTGACCGGTGGAAGTGCACAACTGATCCGGAAGATGGACGATCAAAGCCGCCGCGAGTTGCTGACGGAGTTGTTTTCTTCGGATGAATTGGGGATCAGTTACCTGCGGATATCGATCGGAGCTTCAGACCTGGATGCGGAAGTATTTAGTTACAATGACCTTCCCTCAGGCAATACGGATCCGGAAATGGCCTATTTTTCTTTAGGAAGGGATACTTCTGACCTTATCCCGCTGCTTCATGAAATCCTGGCCATGCGTCCTGATTTGAAGATCATGGCCTCACCCTGGAGCGCTCCGGTATGGATGAAGACCAATGGTCAGAGCAAGGGAGGCAGTCTCAAGCCGGAATATTACCCCGCCTATGCCCAGTATTTTGTGCGCTATCTGACGGATATGAAACTCCAGGGCATCAACATCGATGCGATAACCATCCAGAACGAGCCCGAACATGGAGGGAATAATCCGAGCATGGTGATGACCGCTACCGAACAGGCAGCTTTCATAAAGCACGATCTGGGACCAACCCTGCGGGCGGAAGGAATCACTACCAGGATCATTATCTGGGATCATAACTGTGATCATCCTGAATATCCGCTGGAGATATTGGGAGATCCGGATGCTTACCCATTTGTAAACGGAACAGCATTTCATCTGTATGCCGGGGATGTCTCAGCGATGGGCCAAGTGCATGATGCTTATCCGGATAAAGCGCTTTATTTCACCGAACAATGGACCGGAGCCAAAGGTGGTTTTGGCGGTGATTTTCTGTGGCACATTAAAAATGTTTTGATCGGTACACTGCAGAACTGGAGCACGGTAGTACTGGAATGGAACCTGGCATCTGATCCGAATTTTGAGCCGCACACCCCCGGTGGATGTACCGAATGCAAAGGTGCATTGACCATTGCGGATAACCTGGTTACCCGTAATGTGAGTTATTACATCATCGGCCAGGCAGCCCGGTTTGTTCCTCCCGGATCGGTGAGGATTTTTAGCGCCGGAGAAGAAAGTCTTAGCCACGTGGCTTTTCGTCGTCCTGACGGAGAACTTGTATTATTGGGGTTAAATGAGAATGATCAGTCCATTTCACTGGCCATAGAGTATGGTGAAAGCTCTTTCTCCGTGGCGGTGCCGGCCAGGGCTGCCATCACCTGTATCTGGAAACCTTAGTTAAATATTCAGCATTTTAGGAATGGATAGATCAGGGGTTATTTCTCAGGCAATCTGTACATTTAGCGATAAATAGATCCTTCACAAAATGAACCGGAGCGCTGGAAGAAAAATTGCCTGGATGGCATTTTGGGTTATCCTGATCCTGGGAAGTTTGCAAGGTCAGAAAATCATTGACCGGCCGGTAATGCCGGGTAGTCACCACGACCCCCTGCATCCTTTGGATTATAAACTTTCCACCGACTCCATCGTGAATGTATTTGCTAGTTATCGGCGAAGTTATACCACCGTTCGGACCCAACATCGTCCCCGCATCGATGGTGTACTGGATGATGCCTGCTGGCAGCAGGACGGTGAATGGGCGGGAGATTTCGTCCAGCAAGCACCCAACCAAGCCCATGCTCCTTCGGAAAAGACCGAGATCAAGATCCTCTACGACGATAACAATCTGTACATCGCAATCAAATGTCACGACAACGCCCCCAATGGCATCACTGCTCTGCTGGGACGTCGTGACGACTTTAGCAACGGGGATATCACCGGAGTAGCACTGGATACCTATCACGATCACAGCACCGCCTTTGAGTTTAATGTCACAGCTGCAGGCCAGAAGGTGGATCTGATGCACCTGGGAGCTTTTAAGTGGGATACGGACTGGAATGCGGTCTGGGAGGGCAAAGCCCAGGTACGGGATTCTATATGGACCGCGGAGATGGAGGTACCTTTCTCCCAGATCCGTTTCAGCCATGAATCCGAACAGGTGTGGGGAATGCACATCTGGCGTTGGATAGCCCGGCTTGGTGAAGAAGACCAGTGGAAGCTGATACCTGTCGATGCTCCGGCGATGGTTTACATTTTTGGAGAATTGAACGGGATCAAAGACATTCCACAAAAACGGCATTTTGAATTGTTGCCTTATTCAGCCCTTCGCTACCGGACCGATGACGGAGGGAAGAACCGCATCGGGCTGGGGCTGGATGGTAAAGCGGCATTGTCCTCAAATTTCATTCTGGATTATACGCTGTTTCCTGACTTCGGTCAGGTAGAGGCAGACCCTTCGGTGCTGAACCTTACCTCTTATGAAGTTTTTTACCAGGAAAAGAGACCCTTTTTCCTCGAAGGAAATGCCATATTGAAATACGACATCGGCAATGACCTGTTGTTTTACAGCCGCCGTATTGGGCATGCGCCGACGTATCAGCCACCGGTTTTTGGGGATGAGCAATTGATAGCACCAGCTGCTACCAACATCATCAATGCCCTGAAGGTTACCGGAAAAAGTAAAAACGGATTGTCCATAGGAGTAGTCAATTCCATTGCCCAGCAGGAGTTTGCCGAAGTGCGGGATGGCAGCCAGAAAACCAAATATGCTGTCGAGCCCTTTTCCAATTATTTTGTAGCCCGCGCCAAACAGGATTACAATCAGGGCAATACGACCTTCGGAGGGATGTTTACCTCGGTCCTTCGTTCCCTTCAGGACCCGAACCTGAAGTCGCTGCTGCCGGGGCAGGCCTATACCGGAGGCCTGGACCTGCTCCATACCTGGCAGAACCGCAAATACTTTATCGATGCTAAAACATTCTTCTCCAGCCTGCGGGGTACACCTTCTTCGATCAGCCTGCTCGAGCAGTCACCCATCCATTTATACCAGCGAGTCGATGCAACACATCTGGAAGTAGATCCGCAACTACAGCAGCTTAACGGCTGGGGCGGCGATGTGCAGGGTGGGAAACAAAGCGGTAAATTCCGGGCCGCAGCGGGGTTGAGCTGGCGGACACCCGGATTGGATTTGAATGATGTCGGTTATCTGCGTGAAGCAGATATTCTGTCTCAAAAGGCAACCCTTACCTATAATGTCAATAAACCGGTGGGTATCCTGCGGAAGTATCAGGTGACGCTCGCACAGCAACACGACTGGAACTTTGGCGGGGAGAATACGCTGGATCTGCTGCAGCTGGAAGGACAGTCAACCTTTACCAATTTATGGACCTTACAGGCCAATTTGGCTCATGCGTTCTATGTGCTGGACATCCGGCAGTTAAGGGGAGGACCGGCATTGCGCAAGGATCCCCACTCCATAGCCGGATTTCTGTGGTCTACCAATACAGCCAAAAATTATTCGGTAGGCGTTGGCATGGATCGCACCTGGTCCGACAATGGATTAAGCCATGCTTACGATGTATTGTTCAATTTCCAGCTGAAGTTTAATGGCCGCTTCATCATCACTTCCAACACCTTCTTCGAGAAAGTGACGGAAAACAATCAGTTTGTGCCATCACCCACGCGGAATATTGCAGGTAACATCAAATATCAAACGGTCTATACCACCTTGCGTGCAGAATATTTTGTGACTCCTGAATTGTCTATCCAGTATTATGGGAGTCCTTATTCCAGTATTGGATATTTCGATAAAATCTACCTGGTTAAAGATGCCCATGCAGCTGACCCGCAGGACCGCTACAAACAGTTGACTTATTTTACGGAAGATCCGGAGTACCAGTATTATGCGGAAACGAATAATGGGACCACAACCCTCTGGAAAATCAATTATCCGGATTTTAATTTTCAGGAATTCCGCTCCAATTTTGTGGTGCGCTGGGAATACAAGGCTGGTTCGACCGCTTATTTTGTCTGGACCCATGGCCGGTCCCATTACGAGGATCTGTATAGGCCGCATGTGGTCGAACAGTTTCGTGGCCTGGGTGATGCCATAGGCCAGAATGCATTTACAGTGAAGTGGAGTTACTGGATTGGGTTGTAAGAAAAGGTATAGGAGGTAGCAGACGTGACAAAGGTAACAGAGGTACCCATAGCCCCACGGCTTTAGCCTGATGAAACGGAAAAAATACCAAAATGAAAAACCCGAAAGCATCCCACCTTCAGCCCTGGCTGGTTATTGCAGAAGCTGCAAAAGCAATCGCATTCTACAAGCAGGCATTTAACATGCAGGAGACCTACCGCATGGAAGATCCCGGTGGTGGGTTGGTCGTTCGCCTGGAATCCGGGCCGGCGTGCATCTGGGTTAGCAATGATCCGGATGATGGCCCGCTTGGTGGTGGCAATGTACGCATGATCCTGATCGTCCCGGACCCGGACAGCGTGTTCTCCCGCGCCATCGCCGCCGGGGCCACAGCAATCAATGAAGTCCGTGAAGATTATGGATGGCGCCTCGGACGTCTGGAAGACCCCTTTGGTTTACACTGGGAAGTAGGTTTTGAACTGTAAGGTTAATGATCGTTCATGGAGCATGGAGCACTGGACCGAGATATAGGAAGGGTTTATCATAAGCTAAGGTCTTAACCTGGCAATTCTACAGGGAAATATACATAGTCTCAGCTACTCGTATTTAAGAAGTGTAATAAAATGGAATTCGCTTATTTTTGGCGTCGGATCCAATCAGGGACCGGTTTTCTCTGCTTTGGATTTACAAAAATGAGACGGAATGTTCTTCCGTTTGGAATTTTATCAGAAGCAAAATAAAGAACGAACTATGGCAAACACCGCAAAACAAAGACAAACGAGTAATACCTTCCGGGTAATCCACCGCTACCTGGGATTTTTCCTGGTCGGAATCATGGCCGTCTATGCCACGAGCGGGATCATTATGATCTTTCGGGATACAGATTTCCTGAAGGAAGAAGAACACATTACCAAACAGATCAAGCCCTGGGCTTCGGATCAGGAACTGGGTCAATTGTTGGGCATGCGCCAGTTGAATATTGATAAGACGGAAGGTGACCTGGTGTTTTTCAGAAATGGTACCTATAACCGGTCTACCGGGGAGGCACAGCTCACCATCAAAGAATTGCCTGAAGTATTGAATAAAATGACGCAACTGCACAAGGCACGTTCTGCAGATCCGCTGTTTTTCCTGAATCTGTTTTTCGGAGTTTCCCTGTTGTTTTTTGTCATTTCGGCATTCTGGATGTTCATGCCTTCCACACCGGTATTCAAAAAAGGCATGTATTTCACGATAGGAGGAATCGTACTCACACTGATCCTTTTGTTCCTAAAATAGAGCCGATATGTCCGGGAGATCCCTATTTGCCCTCATTGGATTTGTTCTGCTGAGCTTTGCGGCCCAGACCCAGTCCGTTGGAAAGGTGGACTCCGGAGCAATCGACGGGGTAGGATACCGTGTTGTTTTTCCGGATAACTGGCAGCACAAACTGGTGATGTACGCGCATGGCTACGAAGCCGTGGGCACCCCCATCCGGCAAAGCCAAAACCCCTACTGGATTCAAAGCATGTCATTGTTCCTGGACCGGGGATTTGCAGTGGCTGCATCCGACTATGCCAATCAGGGCCTGGCTCTGGCGCAAGGCGTGGACGACACAGAGAAATTAAGGCATTATTTTATTGATCAGTATGGCAAGCCGGATACGACATATATCGTTGGTCATTCCATGGGGGGTGGCGTTACCCTTTCATTGATTGAAAATTTTGGGGATGCTTACGATGGAGGACTGCCACTGTGCCCGCTGTCCAGTCCGCTTTATGTGCAAACCCGGAAAGAATTTGACCTGTATGCCACTTTCAATGGACTGTTTCCAGGCATAGTAGCCACACTGGAACAGATCTTCGATCTCCAGTCGGATTCGCTGGATAAGGCCAGTGCCAACATGGTCCAGCGGGCCAAGATTATTCAGGAACAGCTCAATGCTGAGGACACCACCACGGTGAATGCATTCGCCCGCAAGTTCAACTTAAAAACCGGAGATCTGCCTTTCATCCTTTTTTTTGATGAAAAGGTCCTGAGGGACCTGGCCAAACGTTTTGGAGGTAATCCTTTTGACAATACCAACACCTTGTATTCCGGGTTCGCAGATGACCTCAAGGTAAACCTAACGGCAGAACGAATGATGGCCACCACAGATCCCGATGCCCTGTTCGCCAAATACGACCGCAACGGCAACCTCTCCAAACCGGTGGTTATCATGCACACCATGTACGATCAGCTGATCCCACCAACCTATGGAGTGGTGAACTATGAAAATATGGTTCATGAACAGGGGAAGGATGCATTCCTGGTGGTAAAATACACCAATGGACAGGGGCACTGTAATTTCACGCCTGCCCAGACTGCGACCGCGTTTGATGCGCTCCGGGCCTGGGTGCATAGTGGAGTCAGAGCCAGGCCGGGATATGTAGATTAATCCTGGGTGCTTGCTGCTTTTGGGATGCAGGTATTCCCAGTCTCCCAGGTCTTCCATTGGCCGGTGAATTTTGTACTTTCAGAGATACAAGAGTATTGAGCTGATGGTCAGATATTTTCAAGGTCTATTCGTTTACCACCATAACGGTCGCGCCTCCATATTTTTTGGCTGGGGGTGGATCATGATCTTTTTTACCTCCTTATTCAGTCCTGAATTGTCACGTGCGATCCCTGTCCAGGACTCCCTGATTGATCCGTCCACATGGTTGTGGTACCGGCAGCCAGCAGCCCAGTGGGAGGAGGCCCTGCCGGTTGGAAATGGCCGGCTGGGGGCTATGGTTTATGGTCGTACCAGCGAGGAGATCATCCAGCTTAATGAGGAGACTTACTGGTCAGGAGGGCCATATTCCTCCGTGGTCCAGGGAGGGTATAAGGTTTTGCCGGAAATACAGCAAGCCCTGTTCGATGGAGAACCCCTCAAGGCGCACAAGCTATTTGGTCGATATCTGATGGGTTATCCCGTCGAGCAGCAGAAGTATCAGGCGCTGGCCAACCTGTACCTTTTTTTTGAAGGGCAGGACTCGGTTACCGATTACCGGCGCTCTCTTGACCTCTCTACCGGCGTGGTGACCATCACTTATGAGCATAAAGGCATCAAATACCAACGAGAGATTCTTGCTTCGGCGCCGGATCAGACCATTGCCATCAGGCTCACGGCCGATCATCCCGGAAGTCTGAACCTGGCAGCTCAATTGCGGGGCATCCGCAACCCTGCACATTCCAATTACGGCACCGATTATTTTCAGATGGATGTCGAAGGGGACGATGTCCTCAGGTTGACCGGTAAATCTACCGACTACCTGGGGATCGAAGGCAAGGTACATTATGAAGCCCGGGTGAAGGTGTTACCGGAAGGTGGTGCGTTATCTGTCGACGGTACACGAATTCAGATCACCAATGCGGACGCGGTTACCCTTTATTTCATAGCTGCTACCAACTTCGTCAACTACCATGATGTGTCGGCAGATCAGCATGGCCGAGTTATAGCCTGTCAGGCGAGCATCCAGGGTCTTCCCTATGCAGTTGTCAAATCTGCTGCTGTAGCCGACCATCAGATCTTTTTCCGGCGGGTACGGCTCTTGCTACCGGTAACGGCTAATTCCTGGTTACCTACCGATGAACGAATGCAGGCCAGTGATCAAAATCCGGACCCTGCACTGGCTGCCCTGTGCTATCATTTTGGCCGGTACCTGCTGATTGCTTCTTCCCGTCCCGGTACGCAGCCTGCCAACCTCCAGGGAATCTGGAACAATAATATGAATCCACCGTGGGATGCCAAATACACCACGAACATCAATACGGAAATGAATTACTGGCCGGTGGAGACCGGCAATCTGTCCGAGCTGGCAGAACCGCTGATCACCATGGTGAAGGAATTGACCGATCAGGGATCCCAGGTGGCTAGGGAACATTACGGCGCCCGGGGATGGGTGTTCCACCAGAATACGGACATCTGGCGGGTGGCTGCACCTATGGACGGGCCGACGTGGGGAACGTTTACGGTCGGTGGCGCCTGGCTGGTCACCCACTTGTGGGAGCATTTTTTGTTCACCCGCGACACCGGTTTCCTGACGGACATCTACCCGGTGATGAAGGGATGTGTAGAGTTCTTCATGGATTTTCTGGTCGAACATCCGAATGGCCGGTGGCTGGTTACCAACCCATCCAATTCTCCGGAGAATCCTCCTAAGGGGCCTGGCTATAAATACTTTTACGATGAGGTGACCGGCATGTATTATTTTACTACGATAGTTGCCGGTTCCACCATTGATATGCAAATCCTAAAAGATCTTTTTCTGGATTTTAAAGCAGCCGCGGACATACTGCACAAGGATGTGGAGTTTACAACGCAGGTCACTACAGCCCGTTCCCGCCTGGTACCTTCCCAGGTGGGCAGAGATGGTATGCTCCAGGAATGGACCGAGGATTACGGACAGCTCGAAGAGAAACACCGGCATTTTTCCCATTTGTATGGACTCTATCCGGGTAATGTCATTTCACTGCGAAATACCCCGGAACTGGTTGAACCGGTCAAAAAAGTGCTCGAACAGCGCGGAGACGGAGGTACCGGCTTTTCCCGTGGTTGGAAAATGGCTTTATGGGCGAGGCTGAATGACGGAGACCGCGCGAACTCGATATTCAAAGGTTATATCCGGGAACAGTGTTATCCGTCCCTCTTTGCCAAATGTGTTACGCCTTTACAGGTAGATGGCTCTCTTGGGGTTACCGCCGGCATTACCGAGATGCTGATTCAATCCCAGGAAGGCATAATCGAACTTTTACCGGCATTACCAGAAGAATGGAAGGAAGGGCGATTCGAAGGAGTTTGTGCCCGGGGAGGATTTGAGCTGGATATGCAGTGGAAGGAAAAACGGATGACAAGACTTGTTCTCTTATCAAAAGCCGGTATGCCATGTCGGGTCAATGCACAGGGGATCAAAGATGTTCTTAACCGTGGAACCAGCGTGGTTTTTACGGTAATGGCGGATAATACTGTTGTATTTGAGACCACCGCGGGTGAATCGTATGTGGTGGAATTTGATCAATAGGAGTTCATTTGAGCTAATGCGCACCATTACACTTTCCTTGTGAATACTGTATCTTGGAAAAACCAATATTCTTCTGAACCCAAATTTGTACCATGCAGGATATCCAATACCCCGTCCATTTTCTGTTTCACGTATCCACGCTATCGAACGACTTCACTGCGTTTGACGCAACCGGCCGCACCATTGGTTATGTACGGCAGAAAATGTTCAAGTTGAAAGAGGACATCATCATTTACGATAGTAAGGAGAAAATCCGGATCAATTACCGCATCCGGGCGGATCGCTGGCTGGACTTCTCTGCGGCATATACCTTTTACGACGATTCTGGAATGGACATAGGGAAGATCGTGAGGAAGGGATGGCGTTCCATCTGGAAGGCGAGTTATGAGATCATTGATCAGTATCAGATGCCTCAATACACCATCCGTGAAGAGAACGGCTGGGTTAAGGTGATGGATGGATTATTTGGAGAAATCCCGGTCCTGGGTTTGTTTACCGGCTATGTGTTCAATCCCAGTTATCTGGTCAGGGCGATGGACGGTCGCCCGGTGGTCCGGCTTAAAAAACTACCTTCCTTTTTTGGCCGGAAGTTCATCCTGGAGCAACTCGATTCCCTTGATGGCGACGACGATGACCGGGTGATGCTTGGTTTGATGATGCTGATTCTGCTGGAGCGCAGAAGAGGTTAAGAGCGATCTTTAATTGCGGCCTTCCAGCCACTTCCTTGCATTCACAAAGGCCAGATGCCAAGGTGAAACTTCATCCTGGCGGTCTTTGGGATAATGTGCCCAGTTCCACGGAAACATCGACCGCTCGATGTGTGGCATGGTTACCAAATGGCGGCCGTCCTTCGTGGCCAGCATCGCCGTATTGAAATCACTGCCGTTAGGGTTGGACGGATAGGCATCGTATCCGTATTTCGCAATGATGTTGTATTCCTCTTCTGGATTTGGGAAAATGAATTTTCCTTCACCATGTGAGATCCATACCCCTAAAGTGGTCCCGGCCAGGCTGGATAACATGACTGAATTGTTTTCAGGGATGGTCACCGAGGTGAACGCAGATTCGTGCTTGTGTGAATCGTTGAAGCCCATTTTCGGCTTGTGGTCGTGGTCTGGGTTGATCAACCCGAGTTCAATGAAGAGCTGGCAGCCATTGCAAATGCCAATGGAAAGTACATCATCACGCTGGAAGAAATGCTCCAGGGCAATGCGGGCTTTGTCGTTGTATTTAAAGGCTCCCGCCCATCCTTTCGCTGATCCCAGAACGTCGGAATTGGAAAATCCACCTACTGCTCCCAGGAATTGCACATCGTCCAGGGTTTCCCTTCCCGACATCAGGTCGGTCATATGTACATCACGTACTTCAAATCCGGCCATAAACAAGGCATGTGCCAGCTCCCGTTCGGAATTGCTTCCTTTTTCACGCAAAACGGCAGCAATGGGCCGGGTGGTACCAGGTGATTGTATCCGGCCGGTATTAACCGCAGGAAATAGATAGGTCAGTGGTTGGTGCTTATAATTATTGAAGCGCTCATCGGCCAGGTTACCTGCCGTTTGTTTGCGATCAAGGAGTCGTGAAGTTTCGTACCACACATCCCGGTAGTGATCCACGGTAAACTTGTAGGAGTCATTGCTTATCGTGACGGTCAGATCATTTGCTTTTACCACCCGCCCTAATCGGTGCCAGGGCAAGGGGATGTCTTCCAGAGCTGCACCATCGGAATCATCCTTCAGCTGCAGGACCAGGCCACTGTTTTCAGCAAACAATACCCTGACCGGATCGGATTCTCCAAGTGCGGAGAGGTCCACCTGAGCTCCCAGGTTATTGTCGGCAAAGCACATCTCCAGTAAGGTGGTGATCAGGCCACCAGCGGATACATCATGCCCAGCCGCGATCTTGCCATCATGGATGAGTTCCTGAATAACATCGAAGGCCTTTGCCAGCCCGGCAGCATCCAGGACATCGGGTGTCTGGTCTCCAATTCTGTTCCGGACCTGGGCAAAGGATGAGCCTCCCAGATGGTAGGCATCTCCGGAAAGATTGATGTAGTAGATCGAGCCGCTTCCTGGTTGGAAGACCGGTTCTACAATGCCGCGAATGTTATCACAAACCCCTGCGGCAGAGATGATCACCGTCCCCGGAGCAATTACTTCTTCACTGCCGTATTTTTGTTTCATCGACAGAGAGTCCTTTCCGGTTGGAATATTGATGCCGAGATCAATGCAAAAATCGGACGCAGCCTGTACCGCCTGATACAATGCCGCATCCTCGCCGGCATTGCGGCACGCCCACATCCAGTTAGCCGATAGGGATACGGACTTCAGCCCTTCCTCGAGGGGAGCCCAGATGATGTTGGCCAATGCTTCGGTGATGGCAATGCGGGAACCGGCCGCCGAATTGATCAGGGCGCTCGCCGGAGCATGCCCGATAGCGGTCGCGATACCAAAATGGGTGTCGTAACCCAGAGCCATTACACCGCAGTCGTTAAGCGGCAGTTGAAGGGGGCCGGCACATTGCTGTCTGGCCACCAGTCCTCCTACACACCGGTCAACTTTATTGGTCAGCCAGTCCTTGCAGGCGACGGCTTCCAGACGCAGCACCTGCTCCAGATAATGGTGCAATTCCGCAACGTCATAGGTCACCGGATGATAGCTGTATGCGACTGAGACGTCGGTCATGATGGTCCTTGGCGAGCTCCCAAAAATGTCGAGTAAGGCCAGATCCATGGGCTTGGCTCCGGATGCCGAGGAGGTAAATACAAACCTTCCATCACCGGTAACCTCACCCACTACGTACATGGGAGCTCGTTCCCGATCGGCGATGCGTTGCAGGGCACCTATACTTTTTTGCGGCAAGACCAATCCCATACGCTCCTGGGATTCGTTGCCGATGACTTCTTTCATCGAAAGGGTAGGGTCGCCGATGGGTAGCTGATCCAGATCGATGATGCCACCGGTCGCTTCAACCAGTTCCGAGAAGCAATTCAGGTGTCCACCAGCGCCATGGTCATGGATGGCAACAATCGGGTTTTCTTCGTTTTCTACCAGGCTGCGGACTGCATTGGCAACCCGTTTCTGCATTTCGGGGTTGGACCGCTGCACGGCATTGAGTTCAATGCCAGAGTGGTATTCTCCGGTATCGGCAGACGATACGGCAGCTCCGCCCATACCGATCCGGTAATTGTCGCCGCCCAGCAGTACGATTTTATCGCCTGGTTTCGGCGTGTGTTTTTGTGCCTGATTGGCCTTGCCCATACCCACGCCACCGGCCAGCATGATCACTTTGTCGTAACCCAGTTTGCGGCCCTGTTCTTCGTGTTCAAAGGTGAGGAGGGAGCCGGCGATCAGTGGTTGCCCGAATTTATTGCCAAAGTCGGATGCTCCGTTGGATGCCTTGATGAGGATATCCATCGGGGTTTGATACAACCAGGGTCTCTCGGACATGGCTTTTTCCCATGGCCGGTTTTCATCCAGCCGGGAGTATGCGGTCATGTAGATGGCTGTGCCTGCAAGTGGCAATGAGCCCTGTCCTCCTGCCATGCGGTCCCGGATCTCTCCACCGGAACCGGTTGCGGCCCCGTTGAAAGGTTCTACGGTAGTCGGAAAATTGTGCGTCTCTGCTTTCAGGGAAACGACGGAGTCGAAAGGTTTCTTCTCGTAATAATCCGGATGATCCGCCGATTTGGGTGCAAACTGATTGAGGCGAGGTCCTTTGAGGAATGCCACGTTGTCCTTATAGGCGGATACGATCGAATTCGGATGAGCTTTGGAAGTCTTTTTAATGAGCGCAAACAGGGATGCCGCCTTTTCCTCACCATCGATGATGAAGGTGCCATTGAAGATCTTATGGCGGCAATGTTCGCTATTGACCTGTGAAAACCCGAACACTTCCGAGTCGGTCAGGGGGCGGCCCAAGCGGTGAGCCAGGGTTTCCAGGTAGGTGATTTCTTCAGTGCTGAGAGCCAGGCCTTCGGACTCGTTGTAAGCGGCTATGTCTCTGATCTCCTCGATGGGCGCCGGCTCAATATCAATGGTGTAAAGTTGTTGATCGAGCTGGGCATACTTCTGGGACAGCATCGGATCAAATGTGGTTTTTCCATGGTCGTCGGGGATAAACTTCTCGATACGGCGTATCCCGTTGATACCCATATTTTGGGTGATCTCTACCGCATTGGTACTCCAGGGGGTGATCATGGCTGCACGTGGGCCGATGAAATGACCTTGAACATGCTTCTCCTCCAGATGATTGACGTTGCCAAACAGCCAGGACAACTTGGCCCGGTCTGCTGGAATCAATGCATGATCAACCTCTACTGCGTAAAGGAGGTTCGTGGGGCTTCCAAAAAATTGGATCATGGTAATTGCCTTAAGAGGCAAAGATCGGTTGTTCTGATGAACTCGTAAAGCCAGGAGATCAAAAAGTTATGTAAAAAATGAATATATGTGCAGTTGTGGTATTATGGTGTTGTGGTTTTGAGGGCAGTTGTATGTTGTATGTTGTTTGTTGTTTGTTGTGAGTTGTGAGTTGTATAGGTGTAGTGTTGTAAGGTGTTTTGGTGTTTTGGTTTTGAGAGGTAGTTGTTTGTTGTGAGTTGTTATGGTGTTGTGGTATTATGGTGTTGTGGTTTTGAGGGCAGATGTTTGTTGTTTGTTGTTTGTTGTATGATGTATGTTGTTTGTTGTGAGTTGTATAGGTGTTGTGGTGTTATGGTGTTGTGGTATTATGGTGTTGTGGTTTTGAGGGCAGATGTTTGTTGTGAGTTGTTTGTTGTGAGTTGTATGTTGTATAGGTGTTGTGGTTTTATGGTTATATGGTTTTATGGTGGTTGGGAAAACGAGACATGTTAAATCCAACAGGCAGGAATGATTCCTTTTCAAAGAAATGTTGAGAACGCATAAATCTGAAATCATTCAATCTTAAGCCGGAAATTAACCTGAAATCACATCATCGTTCCAGGAACTGACGAATGATGCGGGTATAAGGTCTCGGTTCGTTCAGATAGGGGAAATGTCCGACATCTCGGAGCCGCACCACACTGGCCTGCGGGTAACATTGACGCAAACCTTCCTGGAGATCCGGATTAACAAGTGGGTCATTATCCGCCTCGATGATCAGCATTGGTTTGGAGCGCTGGGCGTCAGTGGACGCCGGATCGAAATGTGCAAGGACCAGGTCCACCCGTCCAATGAATTGCTTTTTCGTCATCAGCCCGGAATACTGTTCCTTGAGGTAAGCTTCCACCACCGGATCGTTGTGTGCTGCGGGTAATACGCCTTCATGTAAATTCTTGCGGAATTTGTCCATGATCATCCAGGCCGGCACCCAGGGCAGCCATTTTCGCAACCCGCCATATTGTTTTTGGTAAAAGTCATTTGGGGCAAACGTGTTTCCCAGAATCAGGTGGTCAATCCGCTCCGGGTGTTTGCTGAGGAGGTATTGCGCCAGGTAACCGCCCATCGAGGTGCCCAACACGGATGTTTTGGTAAACCCTTCGGCATCCAGAATGGCCAGAATGCCTTCCATGGCGGTATTCAGATCATGGACTTCCGGTAGTGTGATGCTGATGATGTGAAAATCCGGCTGCAACTCTTCAATCTGCTGCCACCAGATGTCGTAAGCGCCTCCCATGCCATGCAGGAATAGTAATTGCCGGTCCCCCTGACCGGTGATCAGATATTGCCATGTTGCTCCTCCCGAGCTTAACGACTTTAAAGGCAGCTTGCGGAATTCCATTAGGCTGGATTCTATGGCATCCGCTTGAGGGTAATAATCGCTGAAGGTGGCCCGGTGGACCGGTTTTAGGTAGATGACCCCGATCATAACGAAAAAAGTGAGCAGGATCACGGCAGTTTTTTTCATCGCCCTGATTTACAAAAAGGAAAGGTAACGAAAAGATGGTTATTCCCCTGGCCAGGAAATTCGACCGACGGAACAAAGTTCCCTCCATTAAGAAATCAAGTTAAGAGTGGGTTTTCTATTTTGCAGCTTATCAATTGATTATCATGAAGTATGTATTTCTCGTTACCCTGGTCCTTACCTTGTTACAATGCACCAACGAGACTCCTGATGCTGCCGTTAGCGGACAGCCCTGGTATTTGCAAAACAGGGAGCCACTTATACAAAAACCCTACCTGGAGCTGCCATTGGGAAGTATCCGGCCGACCGGTTGGTTGAATAATCAGCTGGTGCGAATGGCCAACGGACTGACGGGAAACCTGGACAGCATTTATCCTGAGGTGGTCGGTTCCAGAAACGGCTGGCTGGGCGGTGACGGGGACGGCTGGGAACGTGGTCCCTACTGGATCGACGGATTGTTACCACTGGCCTATATTCTCAATGATGAAACATTGAAGCAAAAAGCACAAAAGTGGGTGGAATGGACATTGAGCCACCAGCGTGAAGATGGTTACATTGGTCCGGTACCCTTTACGGAAGAACCAGCACCAGAACCCGGATTGCAGCGGGGAATGCGGGAAGACTGGTGGCCTAAAATGGTTATGCTCAAGATCCTCCAGCAATATTATTCGGCAACTGGCGATGAGCGTGTTATCGATTGTCTGACGCGTTACTTCCGGTATCAATTGCAGGAACTACCCGAACGGCCCTTGGACTTTCTTACTCTTTGGGCCAATCGTCGTGGCGGAGATAACCTGATGGTCGTTTACTGGTTATACAACATCACCGGAGATGCTTTTTTACTCGAGCTAGGAGATCTGATCAATGAGCAGACCTTTCCCTGGGCGAAAGTGTTTACCAATCCGGAGAACGATCGCGACCCGGGCCAACCCTGGTATTACAGCCAGATCAGGCGTTATCCTTTTGACACCGCCGAGATCAATGCGCTGACTGTTTCGAAATTAGCTGGCATGCATACGGTTAATTTCGCCCAGTCCCTCAAACAGCCAGTGGTGTACTACCAAAAAAGTCATGATACCCGGGATGTGGAAGCGGTCCGTAAGGCTCTGCGCGATGTCCGTAAATACCACGGTCAACCACAGGGTATGTACGGCGGCGATGAACCGTTACATGGCAATAACCCGGTTCAGGGGATCGAGTTTTGCTCGATTGCCGAGGAAATGTTTTCCCTGGAAACCAACCTGACCATCACCGGTGATCTGGCCTTTGCGGACCAGATTGAACGGATCGCCTTTAATGCTTTGCCCACGCAGGCCGATGACGATTTCCGGACCCGCCAGTATTTCCAGGCAGCCAATCAGGTTGAACTGACCCCGGCCGCAGACCATACCTTCGAACGCCAAAATCACATGGGTACCGATTTCGTCTATGGTGTCCTGACCGGTTACCCGTGCTGTACCTGTAATATGCACCAGTCCTGGCCGAAGCTGGTGCAGAACCTTTATTATGCAACACCGGATCGTGGAGTGGCTGCTTTATTATATGTTCCATCGGAAGTGGAATTGATGGTTGGCGATAGCACCCGTCTGAGGATTGTGGAAGAGACGGGATATCCATTTCGGGAGAACATTCACTTCACCCTGCATCCGGAAAGGGAAGACCGGTTTGCCTTCCATCTGCGGGTACCTGCCTGGTGTACCGCGCCGGCAGTACTGATCAATGGTCAGCCCTGGGAAGGTGTAGTACAAGATGGCATCGTTGTGATCGATCGGAGATGGAAGGAGGGGGATCAGGTTGTACTTAAGCTGCCCATGGAGTTGAAGACGTCCAGCTGGTACCAGTTTGCCCGGGCCATTGAGCGTGGTCCCCTGGTTTATGCTTTGAGGATCGAAAGTAGGGAAACGAATGGATTTGTCAGTGACCGCTTCCGGTCATTTACAGAGGTGCATGCGGCCACCCCCTGGAACTATGCCCTGATCGAAAAGAAGCTGAACGATCCTGGAAATGCGGTTGAAGTGATTGAAAATGACTGGGATGGCCGGTATCCCTGGAATCTGGAAAATGCGCCGGTCTCCCTGAAAATGAATGCCTTCCGGTTGCCGGAATGGCAGTTGGCGGATGGAATCCCCTCCCTGCCGGCTGTGTGGGGAAGGTATCGGGGGCAGGATCCGCAACTGGAGGAGATTACTTTAATACCCTATGGTTGTACCACCTTGCGTATTACCGAGTTTCCGGTATGCCGGCTGGAATAGGGGAATTAAAAAACGGAAGCAAATGAATTGCCTCCGTTTTTCTGGGGATGAACACAGCATCCACCAGTTACTTCACATGAATATCCAGATTTCCAGCAATGATTTCCTTCACACATAGATGGGGCCAGGTGTCCACAGAATTGATATCCGGCAGATGGGTGTCTAAACCCGAAAACCACTTCCATGCAATACCATCTCCTTTGACGGCAGGGGTACCCCCATCATGAATATTAATGGCAAGAAACTGACCAATGCGACAGTTTTTACCGTAAGGATTTACTCCGCCACCAGAAGGGCTACCTCCATGATCTTCACCCATACAGGCTTCATCATGACCACCATCTTCCGTACCGCCGCATGAGGTTCCCTCCGGATGATCACCGGAGCAGCCATCTCCATGTTCTCCGGGTTCTCCACAAGGCTTGGTATCGGATAGGCCTACGCCCAGGATCCAGGCATTCATTTCGATAGGGTCAATAAAGACGTCCATAACTTTAACCTCAATCGCTCGTTCCAGGATACTGTTTTGCATTATGCTAAATGTAAATGTACCTTTCGCCTCTGCTTTTTCAGTAGCCTCAAATGCCTCAAAAGAGACAAATGCCCGCTTGGTTACGGTTATGGACTTAACAGCCTTTTTACCATTTCGACCATTTGTCTGGGAAGAATTCACTGTCATATTAGCTGGTCCACCAGGTAGTAGCACCTCGATGGTGCCAGTTGTTTTCATCGGTTTTGTATTGTCACGGATATCAAGTAATACGTCCGTATGCTGAGGCGGAAGATAATCGCTTTGACACCCTGACAGCAGGATAAGCAAGGTAGCAGCTATACCATAGATGGTCATTTTCATGATTTGTCCGTTTTGATTGTTAAAATCCCCAGTTGCTTAAAGTAGGCAGCTTGCTCGGTTTTTTACTTCCTCCCGAACGGTTCAAAATCCGGACATCCATGTAAGTCAGGTCATTGGCTGCATCAACAAATGCCTGTGCTCCACCGCCCGTGCCCTCAGAAGCGGCAACGATTACTTCCTCAACCGGCATCAGAATACCAGTGCCCGGGCCAAAATGGGTATTCAGCGCTACCGGCCCCAGATTATCCAGACTGAAGGTTATCCGGTAGTCCCCGGCGCCCTCATTCAGCGTTTTTACATTCCAGGTATAGCCATAGACGATTTTACCCTTCACATTGACCTCCGCAGCATAATACCCGGGACCATCACCCCCTCCATATACAGGGCCGTTAAAAATTGGTGGATTGATCAGATTATCCGTGATGCCATCGGCTTCCGTCCAGCCTTCACCTTCCTGCCACACCAGAGCACCCATCGGAACAGCTTCCCTGGGAACATTCAATTTTTGAATTAAAAGACGGGCACAATGAGAATAAACAACCGGCTGGTAGCATGGAAGAACATACGGGTCTTCGGATGATACATCTGCTTTCATCCCATGAGCCTCATCTATTCCCCATCCGGATACATGACGCATCTCATATTGGAGCATTGGTTCCGTAACATTTTTATAAAGCACCACTTCGGTTCTTACCTGCGACTTGGTATACCAATCTACCGATTCGAGGTTGTCTCCCCAGTCGATGAGATCCACATAGGTCTCCCCGATTGGGGTTACATTCTCTGCCTGCCATTCATTGAGAGCATCTTTCTGGATGAAAGCTTTAAATACCGGGCTTATGCCATCTCCGGGGATTGTTCCAGATAAGCATAAACTGGGGTCCGCCGGATTAGGTTGGCAGCTGAAAATGGGATAATTCGGGTCAATAGGATCTTCTCCCCATACATACCACCATTCTCCATCCTGTAATACAGTACCTTCACTTCCTCTCAGTAATTTTGCATAACCGTCTGTCCATAATACTGGGTATGAAAGGTTATTACCTGCAAGGTCCGTCTGTCCGCCACCTTTGGTTCCACCTTTACCCCGCGTTTCAAGAGTAGTATTTTGATTACTGTAAAGGCTATCCTTTTCGCATTGCCAAAAAACCATAGCCATCGCCATGAGGAAAAATATTCCTATGGTGTATGAAAATCGTTTCATAACAAAATTTTTAAGTAGTTAATCTAAAGCAGTCAAAAATCCGATTAATTCTCATCCTCATTAACTGGATTTCCTGTGATTAAAATAGTAACGTATGGTATATTTTATCAATAGGACAAAAGTTGAATTGGAATGAGCGATTGGGGTAGCGGATCAACTTTTTAGGTAGAGAAATTAATTTTTTGAATGCTTAAATGGATTCCGGTGCTTGCATTTTTTACACAATGGAATTTCACTTTCGGAAATGAAATTTGCTTCGAATGCATTGTATAACAAGGTGATCGAATTATCAGCGTTTAATTTGGACATAATGTTTTTGCGATGCGTTTTTATGGTGGATTCGCTGATATTGAATTCATTGGCTATTAATTTATTTGGCCTGCCCTTAATGATCCGTTCTAAAACCTCTACTTCACGGGTAGTGAGTGGAATGCCTTTAAAAATTTTATTATGGAGACCGGACTGAACCATGTCCTGCATAATGCGTCCGCAGAAATATTGATCATTGAGACAAAGTTTTTCTACGGCACGTAAAAAATATTCACTGGAACAGTCGGTCAATATGATCCCGTCTACACCTGATGCGATCAAATGTTCGCCCATTTTATTTTCAAGGTGCCCGGTAATTATCAGCAGTTGTTGTTCGTGGATCGAAATCAATCCATTTTTTATGGTTAAGAATAATGCCTCATTAATAACACTGAATTCTGCAATAACTACATCGAATTTTTTCAAAATTGGCTGGGACCAGAAATTGTCATCTGACCGGAATCGAAGTCCTTTAATATGATAGCTTAAGGAGTCTGCCAGGAGCAGTGAGAGTGCTTCAAAAATCAGCCTGTTCTGGTAAATAAAGAGTATACTATGACGCATAAATCACCGTATCGCCACAACATAACGCCCTCTGTCTGGACCGCAAATGATCGGGATCAGTTAATGATATTAATCATTGGCCGAAATGACCGTTCTCACAGCTTAAAAAGTAAATTGAATAATACATTGAATTTTGTCCGAATTCTCATCCGGAATACTCGCTTTCCTTATTCCATTTGTTGATGTGCCGGTATTACTGGCATAAAAATTAAGCAAGATGAAAACATTAAAAATCATTAAGCTTGCGGATTGGTGCCTGATCCTGGTGTTGTGCTTCTGTACATCAATTTCGGGAAAGTCACAGAATCTGGCCAATCCGGACTCTCTTGAGGATGTGACGGTAACTGGAACCATTTACGTGGATACTTCCGGTAGTTACATCCGTTATTTACTGGATGAAGGATCAGATGGATTTATGGATTACAAGGTCCATTTTGGCCCTTCATGGTATGAACCGTCCGAGGGAGATGCTGTGCGTCCCCAGGATGGCGAAGTAGTCACCATAGCAGGTGGAGTCAATACGGATGCCGTTGGTATTTTGCCATCACTCTTTGTGTATGAAATAAATGGCGAATTCTGGCGGGACCCCTATGAATCTTACTGGAATCAGTTGAATGAAGATTATTCTGTGTTAAGTTTGATTTACCCGGATGGATCAGGGATCTGTTTATTGGACACGCTGGATCAGGAAGTGGTTTCGGGTGTGGTGCTCGCAGACAGTACGTTTCTTGATTTGAAGTATTACCTGGATGTTGATGCAGATGGACTGCCTGATTACAAATTGAATTTTGGCCCTCCCTGGTATGTGCCGGAGTCCGGCATATCCTATCCGGAAGATGGACAAGCGGTTGAAATCGCTGGTATTATTGTGCATGTTAGTGTTTACCCTGTAATCGTTGTTATCTTATTGGATGGCGCGGCTTGGCGCGATCTTAATGGGCTGATGAATTACGGGCAGGGTAGGTGGATGAATGGTCAACTGGATGAATCCGAGGTTGTTTATTCACCTTTCGATACAGGAAACCGGATACTATTCAGAGCTGGATGGCATCATCAGGGTCTGCCGGGATCAATGTATTGTCAATTATTGCAAATCAATCCTCAAAATTTGCCGGCATTTGGCCAGGGCAATTCACCCGGACTTGCTGCTTACACCGTTGGATTGTTCAATCAAAACCGGCTGAACCTGATGGGACAGAATCAATACCGGATGCAGGTGAACAATCAATTGCACATTCAATTGCATTATACAGATATGCAATTAGTACGGGCTGGAATTCAACAACAAGACCGGATCCGGCTTAATTTCTGGGACGATAATGCGCAGGAGTGGTTTGAAGTTGATGAGGTTGAATACGATGCATCTGCGAATAGGCTGGAATTCGAAACGGATGTTGTTTTCGCGTATTATTTGTTAACCCGGGATGAATCGACCACGACCAGCGGTGAATTGAATTACATCCCAATGAATTATTGTGTGTACCCCAATCCGGTGCGGCAGGTAGCAAACATTCGCTGGGAAATGACAGAATCGCAACCGGTGGTGATTCGCATTACAAGTCTTGGCGGTCAGCGAATTCACCAACGGGTATACGATCGCTTATCTGCGGGTTTGAACGAAGTCCAGTACAGGCCTGATCCGGGATTAGCCAATGGAGTTTATTTCATTGAAATTATTACACTCCAGGATCGGATGGTGATCAAATGGGTTTTGGCAGAATGATGTCCTGATCGGCTCTGGATGGATAAGACGGACGTATATCAGACAGAACAGTTGCAGCTTAGAAGGTCACTTTGTACACCGCGTGGCGAAGGGTTTGACTCGATATATCATTGGTAGCAATGACGTAAAGTGAGCCATCCGGCGCCAGGGCGATATCCCAGGTATCGAAATAGAAGCGCATCTTATTGCCATTTCCGGTGCGGTCATTAGCGTCTTTATTGCCTGCCACGGTGGTTACATCACCGGTTGCATCTATTTTACGGATACAACCACAACCAAAGTCTGCGACGTATACATTGTCACTTTCGTCGGCAGTGATGGCATTTCCCCTGGCATAACCCCCATCCGTAAAACGGGCATCGGTTGCTTTACCATCAACGTATCCGGCCTGGCCTGGAGATCCGGCCACCAGCGCCAGGGTATTATCGGATTTCAGCTTCCAGACGGCATTATTTCCACTTACGTAGATTGTTTTGCTGTTCGTGGCTAGCATGGCTGAAGCATCATTAGGTATCCCTTTTAATTGGGCATTTATTAAGGTGGCAGTAAAGCTTGAAGCCGTATTGCCACCAGCGGTACCGTTGGATATACCATAAATCTCATTTGAGAAATCGGTACAAACATAATCGTAGGTTGACCCAGCCGTCGATCTTGCCAGTTTCAGGGAATAGACTCCTTGGACGAGCGTCCCGGTATAGGGAGCCTTAGTAAGGTTGCCAAACCGGAAAGTATAAAAGTAATCCCTTGCTCCGACGTAAATCTGGTCTCCATCTGAGCTGATGGAAATTGGCCTGGTGATATTATTCAGGAAGGAAGCTACCCCTAGTGTAGTCAGATCGAGCCGATAGACAATATTTTGTCCAGGCCCGGTGATGTACAAAGCATCGGTTAACACCATCCGTACCCCTTCAGCTCCCGCAGTAGGGTAGGCAGGAATAGCAGCCAGCTTGGTTACAGTGGCTTTGGAAGCAGGGGGTATAAGGACGGTAAAATCTGAAGCTGATGTGGCTTTGCGCCCGTTATTTTCTACGGTTATTTTTCCGGTGGAAGCGCCTTCCGGTACCGTGACAGCCAGTTGAGCGGCACTGGCTGTACTTACGATAGCGAGTGTGCCATTAAATTTTACGACATTGGGGACGTCCACGGAGAAGCCTTCACCCAGTATGGTCACTTCTGTACCTTCAAGGCCCATTTCTGGGTTGAAGCTGGTTATTCTGAATGGCTCCTGAGCTTCTTTGCTGCAGGAATTACTCCCGCAACAAAGGATGACCAATAGGATGACCTGTATGGCATTGCGGAAGTTGAATGGAGCCTCCATATACTACATGCTAGAAGTGATTTATCCTGTCAAATTACGGGAATCCCAATGATTTTCTAGCGAAGGGTAAATTATTTTTTCACCCGGCAAATAAGGCTATTCTATTGCTTATCAGTAAATTAGAGTTTGGCAGGTGGAGTGATATTGCCGGTCAGATTCATCCGGGCTTTTTAGCCTGGTTCTCCATCATATATCCTGCTAAGGGGTGCTGGTGGAAGCCTGGGAATGGCCCGGAACGGATAGGGTTTTTCATGTTCATAGGGGAAATAAAAAAGGGGATGGTCAGACCACCCCCTGATAGCTCTCTGATTCCGGATTAAGCCTTCTTATTCATGGCATTTCGGATCAGTCCAATGATGGCCATAAGAACGCCGCCACCTACGCCTCCGCTGGCAATGCTGCTAATGATGCTGCTGATATCCATGCCGCCACTTCCGGTGGCCATACCCAGCATGCCCAATAGCTGCCCACCCAGTCCTCCGCCGAGAATGCCGGCAATGGAGTTTCCCAGGGTACCCAGCGATTGTTTCTTCATTAAGGAACCTGCTACGTTACCACCCAGTGCACCACTTATTAACTGAATGATCAATGGTAATAAATTTCCCATGTGTTTGATTTTTAGATTTAATGTTCAATTTAGTTTATTATTCGGTATTTAAGCATTTTATGTAATTAATATTTTGTATCTATTTTGATTTTGGCCATTAAATGAAACAATCTTCATGTATTGACATGGAATTATTTTTCTTTCAAAGTGACCAATGCCAGCATCATGGAATTGTAGTACTTTTGTGCGCTTAAAAATTTCGGTGTAGCGGCACGATTTACTGGATTCCTTCGTTGTAGCTACCATATATCGAATAAATAAAAATTATGAAGCACCTTTTGTATGCACTACCAGCCCTTCTATTATTCTTTTCTGCTTGTTCCTCGGATGGAAATCAGACCGGTAAGAAAGACAGCTACCAGCTGGAAGTCACCATCACTGGAGACGATCCGAATTCATTAATTCTTTCTTATCCTGAAGGGTCAAGTGTGAAAATGGATACCCTTGAATCGGGTGATGGACATTATGTGTTTACCGGAAAGGTGGATGTGCCCACGCAGGCAACGCTACGGTTAATGAACGATATGATGTATGCGGATGTCCTTCAGTTGTATCTGGAGAATGCAACGATTAAAGTGGTAGGTGCTTATGGCGATCTGCATGAAGCAACCGTAACCGGCTCCAAAACAAATGATGACAACAAAGAATTACAAGGTCTGATGACCGGTGTTAACGATGAGGTCAATACGCTGATAGCTGCTTATCAGAATTTATCCCCGGAAGATACCAGGGCTCAGGATAGCCTTTTGAAAGTTTATGAAGGTATTGAAGCAAGCCGCCGGAAGATCATTATTGATTTTGCGGCTAAGCATCCGGCTTCTTTTGTTTCGGGAACGGAAGTTTTGAATGCGTTCATGTACAATCCCGATATCAATGAATTCCAGGCTGCCTACAATACGCTGGATACCAGCATCATAAACTCGTCACTGGGTGATGATATCAAAGAATTGCTTGAGTCTGCTAAACGGACGGCAATTGGTGAAGTTGCCCCTGATTTTACAGCTGCCGATGTACAGGGTAATCCGGTGTCACTATCCTCCTTGCGGGGAAAATACCTCCTGATTGACTTCTGGGCCAGTTGGTGTGGACCTTGCCGGGTGGAGAATCCCAATTTGGTAAAAACCTTCGATAACTTTAAAGACAAAGGATTCAACATCCTGGGCGTCTCGCTGGATGATCAGCAAGGTCGTGAAGCATGGATGAGCGCTATAACCCAGGATGAATTGAATTGGGATCAGGTCTCTGAGTTGAAAGGCTGGCAATCGGATGTAGCCAAATTGTATGGTGTTCGTGGTATTCCGATGAACTTCCTGCTGGACAAAGAAGGGAGAATCGTGGCCAAAGGATTGCGTGGTCAGGATCTGCGGGATAAACTGGGTGAATTCCTGAATTAATCCTGGGGAAAAAAAGCTGGCTTTACCTGGCTATTAACCTCTATTTCCTTTACCAGATCGTATTTAGTCCATGCTGTAATGCCAGCTGGTATTTCTCCTCGTTAAAGGCATAAAGTACCGGGGCTTTGTGGGCACCTCCCTGGCGGAATTCGTCGGTGCGGATGAGGATGTCATAGCTGAGCATCTTGCGCTGGAAATTCCGGCGGTCCAGTTTCTTTTCCAGTAAAGTCTCATACAGCGCCTGCAATTCCGGCATGGTGAACTTCTCCGGCATCAGATTAAGACCAATGGGTTGATACTTCAGTTGAACACGCAGGGTCTCCAGGGCTTTGGTCAGGATATCGTGGTGATCCAGCATCACTTCAGGCAGGTCCCGGATCGAGAACCAGTGACAGGATTCGGAAAAGAAGTCCGGTCGGGGCTCCTCGACCTGTGAGTATTCAACCAGTGCATAGTATCCGACCGTGATAAACCGCTGATCAAACCAGGATTGCAGGGAAGGATGTATGACCTGAGAATGGACCAGTTTTTCGGCATGACCCGGTAAATTCCGTGATAAATCGCCAAAGGTGTGAAATTGCCGGAGGAAGATTTGGTCCAGCCCGGTCCTTTCTTTCAGGACCCTCACAGCTGCCCGGTCCAGGTCCTCATCAGCCAGGACAAATCCACCCGGTAAGGCCCAGTCCTTGTTATGTAAAAGTTTGAGTAATAATACTTTAAGTTCATTCTCATGAAACCCAAAGATGACACAGTCCACGGATAGGCCCGGATGGCACTGTGACGGTTCAAAAGGTAATTCCATGGCTGCAGATCTGATAAGGATGCCTAAATATGATTAAAAAATCTTATTATTGTGTCATATTGACACAAAGAAATGGTATGAAAAAAAGTATAATTGCTTTTAGCCTCTTGTTTGGCTGCCTGGGCCTTCAGAGCCAGGCCAGTTACCGGGACGCTAACCAAAACGGCCGGATGGATGTTTATGAGGATCCATCTGCCTCCATGACGGACCGCATCAATGATTTGCTTTCCCGCCTTACCATTGAGCAAAAAGCAAGCCTGGTCGTCGGAACCGGCATGCGTATACCGGGAATGTTTGATGTATCCACTCCGGAGAAGGTGCCGGGAGCAGCCGGTAACACCTATCCCATTTCCCCTCTGGGCATCGACCCGGTAGTTTTATCCGACGGGCCGGCAGGCTTGCGCATCCTTCCAGTTCGTGATTCCGCCAGCACCAAACGATATTACTGTACGGCTTTTCCCATAGAAACCATGTTGTCCTCTACCTGGAATACCGACCTGGTCCAGGAGGTGGGGAAAGCATTTGGCGCCGAGATGCGGGACTATGGGGTCGACGTCTTGCTGGCTCCGGCTATGAACATTCACCGCAATCCGCTCAATGGACGTAATTTTGAATATTATTCGGAGGACCCCTTCCTTTCCGGTAAAATGGCTGCCGCCATGGTTAATGGGGTACAGTCGCAGGGTGTAGGAACCTCCATCAAACATTTTGTTGCCAACAATCAGGAGACCAACCGCATGACGGTTAACACCATCCTCAGCCAGCGTGCGCTGCGGGAGATCTACCTGCGGGGCTTTGAGATTGCCGTTCGTGAGGCACAGCCCTGGACAGTCATGAGTTCCTACAATAAAGTCAATGGCGTCTATACCTCCCAAAACCCGGATCTGCTCCAAACCATACTACGCGATGAATGGGGATTCGAAGGATTGGTGATGACCGACTGGTTTGGAGGTAACGATGCAGTAGCCCAGATGAAAGCCAGTAATGACCTGCTGATGCCCGGACGCCCACAGCAGAAGGATGCCATCCTGAAGGCCATTCAGGAAGGTGAACTCAGTGAAGGAGTTTTGGATGCGAATGTAAAGAGGGTATTGAATCTCATCCTGCGTTCTTCCTCTTTCAGTAAAGCGCCGCATTCAGACAACCCGGATCTTAAAGCTCATGCTGAGCTCACC